>DATHGE010000049.1:0-5736 GCA_035317805.1 Flavobacterium sp.
CATTGAAAATAGAACCGATCCCGATAAAGCAAAATAATTTATGATTACGATTAAAGAAGCAAAAACGAAAAAGGAACTGACTGATTTCGTCAAATTCCCTTTCAAACTCTATAAAGACAATCCAAACTGGATTCCGCCGATCATAGCTGACGAACTTGCGTCTTTCGATCCAAAAGAAAATCCGGCATTTGAAAGCGCCGAAGCCTATTTCTATCTGGCTTACAGGAACGGCGAAATTGTCGGGCGTGTTTCCGCGATCATCAATTGGGGCGAAGTGAACGACCAGCAGAAAAAGAAAGTCCGTTTTGGCTGGTTCGACGTCATCGACGATATCGAAGTGACCAAAGCGCTGCTCGAAAAAGTATACGAACTTGGCCGCAGCCACAAACTTGAAAATGTGGAAGGCCCGATGGGATTTTCAAATCTGGATAAAGTGGGCGTACTCACAGAAGGCTTCGACGAAATGGGCACGATGATCACCTGGTACAACCACGCGTATTACAAAGACCATTTCGAACAGCTTGGTTTTGTAAAGGAAAAGCAATTCCTTGAGAGCAAATTCTCCTTTTCAAATGTGAACGAATCGTATCTCAAGGCCGATGAACTCATCCGCAGGCGTTATGAACTGACCGCCAGGAAATTCACGTCGACCAAAGAGATCATGCCTTATGTGGATGAAATGTTTGATATTTTTAATGCTTCATATGCCAGATTATCGTCGTTCGTAGCCGTGACCGAAATCCAGAAGGAATATTTCAAGAAAAAATACATCAACCTGATCAATCCCGAATACATCAAATTTGTGATGGACAAGAACAATAAGATTGTGGCTTTCAGTATTGTGATGCCGGATTTTTCGGAAGCGCTCAAGAAAGCCAACGGCAAGCTGTTCCCTTTCGGGTTTTTGCATTTATTGAAAGCGCGCAAAAGCAGCAAATCGGTACTTTTTTACCTCATCGGGATCGATCCTGAATACCAGAATAAGGGCGTAACGGCGATAATAATGAAAGAGTATTTCGAAACTTTTACAGAAAAAGGGATCACCAAATGCATCCGCACGCCCGAGCTCGATGAAAATCATGCGATACACAACCTTTGGAAAAACTTCAACCCGGTTATACACAAACGCCGCTGTACATATATTAAGCAATTGACAATGGATAATTGATAATTGGAGCAGCAACTCTTAAATAAAAAAAGCCTTCCGTTGGAAGGCTTTTTCATTGTCAATTATCCATTGTCAATTATCAATTATTATTTATGGCATTCCGCTTTAGACAAGATTGTCTTGCTGTCGAATTTCAGTTTTTTGGTGTCTTTAAACATCATCTTTCCGTCTTTCTCTACAGATTCACCATAACCCTCGAGATAAGAATCGCCCTGTTTGAGGAAAGCCACTTCCCGAATCGATTGTTTGCCTTCCGACATAAAAGTATAATCCGCAAAAAGCGTATCGCCTTTGATTTCGCCCTTTAAGGTTCCGTCGTTTTTGTCCTTTTCAAAAAAATGATAGTGCAACTGCCCGTCGGTTACCAGATTTTCCTTGATGACCAGCGTCATGGCAATCGTATCTTCTTTTAAAATTCCTTTGTAGCACTCCTCAATGGCAGGTTTTTCTGCGACTATTGCTGGTCCGGCCTCCAACGGTGTTTCTTTTTTGCACGCTAATAATACCGCGCACACAAATACTGATAAAATGATTTTCTTCATGATGATGATTTTAAAAGGCTAAAACTAATCATTTTTCAACAGTCTGCCAATGTTTATTTTGAATTGCGTCGGGCCGATGAAAGTTTGGCCTTTGTTTCCAATACGGTGGGAAGATGATTTGGCGTTGCGATCCAAATCCCGTAATTCCGTAACCTTTTGCCCAAACTTCATAAAAAGAAAGCTTTGTGTTGTGTGTACTTTTATGAAAAATCCGATGCCAATGCATTGGAAACTATAAAAATCTTAAACCACAATATCATGGAAAACAGGAACGACGGGGAAACTACCGAAAATGGAACGAACCCACAAAATGAATGGCACGCTGATGCCATTGAAGAAACAACGGATAATTACAACGCGGAATACGATGCTGCTGAAGAACACCAAGATGAACTTTATGCGAGCGATAATAATCCGGGGCGTGACGAAGATGACGATGACGACGACAATGATGAGAATGACGACAATGATGAGAATGAAGATGATGAGGAAGAAGACGAACAAGGCGATTGGGGAAACATTGATCCACAATCCAATCCGGGCGGTTTTCCCTCAAGCAACGACCCAAGCGCTCCGGGAAGTGCGGTGTAATTCCGGTTTATCGTTACAAAACATTAATGGCGGCTGATTGGTCGCCATTTTCATGAAGGTTTTTAATGACAAAAAGTGCCATTGGCGTTTGAAACAAAAATAAACATCTGTATGTTTACACTTGAAAGCGAATCGTGCTTAAAACGTTTTGAACCGATAAAAAAATGAAATACCCGCTGCTGATTTTTATTTTTCTGCTCCTCTGTTGCAACAAACCCAAAGATAACGCTCCGATAAAGGCGCCCGTTTCCGTTGCAAAAACCATTGCGACAAAAGACAGCCTCTTCTCTGCCACAACCGATACCATTATCCTGAAAGACATCAACAGCGACAAAATTAACGATACCGCTTTTGTCTATACGCCGCCAACATTGGCGGTATTGGACGCAAAAGGAAATGTCGAATTCGGCGTAGGCTGTCCGGATAATCATTGCTATAATAAAATCACCTTTTCGTGTAAATTGCCTGAAATTGCATTTGAAGAGTCGGTTTGGGGTGCATTAGAAAACGCGGGCGACCTCAACGGCGATGGCATTTCAGAATTGTTGTTCATGCCCGGATGGTTTACAAGTTCACTCACAAAACTTTACCTGTACAGTCTCAAAAATGGAAAATGGGAAATCATCACCAGCGTCGAATACCGACGGAATGATGCGCCGCTAACGCCGAACCTGATCCAAAAAGGTAAAAAATATTTCCTGCGTGGCGTTGACTTGTCGGATGGCGATGACCGGCCAGTTGAAGTCCAGATAAAATTCAAATAACTGCATAAAAAAACCGCCCCAGTATTGAAGCGGTTTTTCATTATCAATTATCAATTGTTAATTGATCTATCTTTCATCAGTAACGTCAACGGTATGGATTTTCGCCAGTTCCGCATAAGTCCCATTCTCCAGTTTTTCCCTGATGATTTCAAAAGCCACCAATGTCTGGTCGATATCACTCAAAGTATGGCTTGAAGTCGGAATCATCCGCAACAAAATAATCCCTTTCGGAATCACCGGATAAATCACGATCGAAAGGAAAATATGGTAGTTTTCCCTCAGGTCATTCACGAGCATCATCGCTTCGGGAACGCTGCCTTCAAGATATACCGGCGTCACACAAGTATTCGTGTCTCCAATATTAAATCCTTTGGCTTTCAGGCCGTTTTGCAACGCATTCACGTTTTCCCAAAGCTTGTCTTTGAGTTCCGGCATCGTGCGCAGCATCTGCAAACGCTTGATCGAACCGATTGTTTGGATCATCGGCAACGCTTTCGCGAACATCTGCGAACGCAAATTGTATTTCAGATAATCGATGATGTCCTTATCTGCAGCGACGAACGCTCCGATGTTGGCCATCGATTTTGCAAAGGTCGAAAAATACACGTCGATCCCGTCCTGGCAATCTTGCTCCTCGCCCGCTCCGGCTCCGGTTTTACCCAAAGTCCCGAATCCGTGCGCATCGTCAACCAACAGTCGGAAATTGTATTTTTCTTTCATCGCCACAATCTCTTTCAGTTTCCCCTGCTGTCCGCGCATCCCGAAAACACCTTCCGTGATGAACAGGATTCCGCCTCCGGTTTCCTCGGCCATTTTGGTGGCGCGCTGCAGGTTTTTCTCCATGCTCTCGAGGTCGTTGTGGCGGTAGGTGAAACGTTTTCCCATGTGCAATCTTACGCCGTCGATAATACAGGCGTGCGAATCCACATCGTAAACGATAATATCATTTTTGGTTACCAGGGCGTCGATGATCGAAACCATGCCCTGGTAGCCGAAGTTCAGTAAATAAGCCGATTCCTTCATCACAAATTCCGCGAGCTCATTTTCGAGCTGCTCGTGGAAATTCGTATGCCCGCTCATCATCCGCGCGCCCATCGGGTATGCAGCTCCATACTCCAAAGCCGCATCGGCATCCGCCTTGCGCACTTCAGGATGGTTTGCGAGTCCGAGGTAATCGTTGATGCTCCAGTTCAAAATCTCCTTGCCGTGAAACTGCATCCTCGGGCCCAGATCGCCTTCCAGTTTCGGAAACACATAATATCCTTCGGCCTGCGAGGCCCATTTGCCCAAAGGCCCTTTATTGCTCTGTATTCTTTCGAATAAATCTTTTACCATGGTGTTCTTAATAGATTTCCGGAAAAGCTTCCGGAGTTTCGGCTGCAAAAATAAATATTTAAAAATTATTCCCACAGTGAATGGGAATTTATTTTGAAGCTATTCCTGCTGTGCGCTTTATCTTTTGCTTTTTAGATTGCTTCGTGCCTCGCAATGACAAAAAAGCAAAAGGATGCCGCTGCCATCAGGGCTAAAAATTACGGTTCAATGAAAAAGCTTTGTATATTTGGAATACAAAAGTACACACATGACCAACCAAAAAATAATCACCGTCAACGACCGCGCCGGAACCAACCTTTCCATCGCCGGAAATGCCTACCAGATTATCATTTCGGGTAAGGAAACCGAAGGGAAATTCGCCATCATCAACATGCTCGTGCCTCCGGGCGGCGGTCCGGTTCCGCATGCGCATCCCGATATCCAGGAATCGTTTTACGTGCTCGAGGGCGAAGTGGAATTTAAGACGGAATCTGAAAAATATACCGCAAAGAAAGGCGCTTTCGTCAGCATTCCGCTTAACGGTCCGATTCATTGTTCCAAGAATATAAGCAATGCCGATGCGCGTTTGTTGTGTACCGTGACGCCATCCGGACTTGACGAATTTTTCACCAAAGTATCCACGACCACAGCGCATCTTTCCGGTCCGCCCGATGAAAGCACGAAGGAAAAATTAAACGCCCTTGCAAAAAAATACGGGCAGGTAATTTATCCGGCGGATTATCTGGATTAATACCTTAAAAAAATCCCTTATCTTTACATAATACAAATCCGGCACGCAACCGCCCGGCAACTTAGCAACACAATCATGTCACAAAATAACAATCCAAAAGAACTCAAACTAGCCGTACTCATCGACGCCGACAACGTGCCTTACAGCAATGTAAAAGGCATGATGGAGGAGATCGCAAAATTCGGAACGCCAACCACCAAACGCATCTATGCCGACTGGACAAGGCCCAACGCCAATGGCTGGAAAGCGGTTTTATTGGAACACGCCATCACGCCCGTGCAGCAATACAGCTATACTTTCGGGAAAAATTCCTCCGATTCGGCGATGATCATAGATGCGATGGATTTGCTGTATTCGGAGAAAGTCGACGGTTTCTGCATCGTTTCGAGCGACAGCGATTTTACGAGGCTTGCGACCAGGCTTCGGGAATCCGGAATGAAAGTCATCGGGATCGGCGAACAGAAAACCCCGAAACCCTTTATCGCTGCCTGCGACCGTTTCATCTTTATTGAGGTGCTCGACGGCGCCGTAAAGAAAAAACCTAAAAATGCGGCTGTCGAAATCAAGCCGAATCCAAAATCGAATTCGAAAACAATCGCCAAAGTA
>DATHGE010000050.1:0-7422 GCA_035317805.1 Flavobacterium sp.
CTGAAAGTTCCATTTTTTATAAGCCGGCCAGGCGGCGGTAAGTTTTTCAACCACGACAGGTTTCTGTTTTTTCACATAATTGTTGTAAAAATCTTCCCGGGAGATGGTTTTGACACGTTCGATCGGAGTTAAATGAAGAGACATAAGCACTTAGTTGCATTATTGCTGACAAAGCAATAACTCATTAATAATAGGTATTTGGTCAGATTCATAACAGTGGATTTTAATTTAGCCTTACAAGACAAATTTCACCAAAGCCGCCATAAAATATTTACAGATAAGCAGGGTAATATTATATGATTTTCCAATTAATCCATTATTTTTATTATGGATATGTCTTAATCGAATCTTAAGAATATTGCAGCAATAACTGTGGCTACCAAACGTTTTTTATCTTAAATTCACATCATGAAAATTTTTATAGCATTCCTTTTATTGGCACTCCCGCAAGCATCTGTCAAATGGGAACCTGATTTTGAAAATGCCAGGAGAATGGCGAAGGAACATCATGAACTGATATTGCTCAATTTCTCCGGATCCGACTGGTGCGGCCCGTGCATCCTGATGCGAAAAGAGTATTTTGAATCCGAAACCTTTTCTGCCTTTGCAGATGACCATCTGATATTGGTCAACGCCGATTTTCCGCGTAATAAAAAAAACCAACAGTCAGCCGATAAGGTCAAGCGCAATGAGGCTTTGGCGGAATTGTACAACAAAGAGGGCTTTTTTCCGCTCACACTGTTGCTCAATGCCGACGGAAAGGTTTTGAAAACATGGAAAGGCAAACCCGAAGAACCGGTGGCGCAATGGACCGCAGCTATAAAAGCCATCTGCGATGCCAATAAGTAATGCGCCGCTGATGCAGAAATACTCCAAATCTCTGAAGCTAATGGGCAACAACTTTACGATTACGGTTGTAGCCGAAGCGGAAGGCATCGCTAAGGATTATATTGAATTTGCTATTGATGAAATCCGAAGAATAGAACAATTGCTCACAACCTACAACAACGACAGCCAAACCAGCCTCATCAATGAAAATGCCGGGATTCAACCTGTAAAAGTCGACCGTGAAGTATTCGACCTGATCGAAAGGAGCATCGGGATTTCAACAATCACACAGGGCGCTTTCGACATCACTTACGGAAGCGTAGATAAAAGCCTTTGGAATTTCGACAAGGCCATGACCAGATTGCCAACGCCCCAAAAAGCGATGGAAATGGTTTACCTGATTAATTACAAGAATATCATTTTAGATCGCCAGAATCTTACCGTTTTCCTCAAAGAAAAAGGCATGCGCATCGGTTTTGGCGGAATAGGGAAAGGCTATGCGGCCGAAATGGCTAAGAAAAAACTTCAGGAAAAAAATGTCGAAAACGGCATCATCAATGCCAGCGGGGATTTAACCGCATGGGGATTCCAGCCCGACGGAAAGCCCTGGACCATCGGAATCGCCAATCCCAATCAGCCGGAATGGGCGTTTTCGTATATGGAAATCTCCGGCAAAGCGGTCGCAACATCCGGAAACTACGAAAAATTCGTCATGATCGACGGAAAAAAATATTCGCACACCATCGACCCAAAAACCGGATTGCCAATAAGCGGAATCAAAAGCGTCACCATCATCAGCGGCAACGCAGAATTTGCCGACGCCATGGCAACACCGATGGCGATTATGGGGATCGAGGCCGGACTTTTCCTGATCGACCAATTGCCCGATTTGTATGCGATTATTATCGATGACAACAATAAAATATACACCTCAAAAAACATTAATCTCAAATGAAAAAAATGTATACCAGATTAATTCTATGTTCTATCATCGTATTGTGCCTTGCGTGCGCACCGGTGAAAGAATACCAGAAAGCCAAACTCAACGATTCGGAAATGGTGCTTTCCAACCGTAAAATAGAAAAGACAGAGTTGAGTTTCCAAGGCTACCGCGAAGGCGCTTCGGGAGCAAATTCAGGGAAATCGGGTGGCGGCTGCGGCTGTAATTAATCGATATAAAAACCAAACATGAAAAGGATATTTATTACAGGTTTCGCATTACTCGGCTTGTTTCGCGTTTATGGCCAATCAACGCCCGCCGATTCTACCGGATACAAAAGCACCAAATTAAAGATCGACGAAATCAACCTCGTTTCGAGCTATTACAAACAGGACGGGAACAATTCGGCCGTAACTGGCGGAATCGGCTCTGAAGAACTCACCGACCTTTCCAATACGCTCGATGTCAGATTGATCAAATACGGGAAATCAGGGAAAAAGCATACGCTCGATCTTGAAGTCGGAATCGACCATTACACCTCGGCATCGTCAGATCAAATCGACCTCAATGCCAATTCTTCGGCTTCTTCAAGCGATAATCGCTTCTATCCGTCTTTGAACTATACGATGGAGAATGAGGAAAAAGGCAATGCGATTGGAGTAGGCCTGTCTTCCTCAACCGAATTTGATTACCAGTCATTCGGGGGAAATATCAGTTATTCTAAAAAAACGAAAAACAGGAACGGAGAGTTTACCGCAAAATTCCAGGCCTATCTCGATCAGGTCAAATTGATTTTGCCCGTAGAGCTTCGCCCGGCCAATGATGGCGCCTATCAAACCACGCCGCGCAATTCCTACGCACTTTCGCTGGCCTATTCCCAAATCATCAACAAGAATTTCCAGATGATGTTTATGGCCGATGTGATTACGCAGCAAGGCTACCTCGGTTTGCCATTCCACCGCGTCTATTTTAACGACGGAACGGTGCATCAGGAAAATCTGCCCGATACAAGGCTCAAAATCCCAATCGGAATCCGCGCCAGCTATTTTCTTGGCGACAACGTGATTATCCGTGCTTATTACCGTTATTATTCAGACGATTGGAAACTGCAGGCGCATACGGCAAATCTTGAAGTTCCGGTAAAATTGTCGCCGTTCTTTTCCGTGAGCCCATTCTACCGGTATTACACCCAAAGCGCCGTAAAATATTTTGATGCTTATGGAAAACATACCGCTGCGGAGGAATTTTACACGAGCAATTATGACTTGTCCGGTTTCAACAGCAATTTCCTTGGAATGGGATTGAAATTAACGCCGCTCAAGGGGATTTTCGGAATGCGGAATTTCAATACCGTCGAGTTCCGTTACGGGCATTACACCAAAACGACCGAAATGGTTTCGGATATTATCAGTGTAAATCTGAAATTTAAGTAAAAATCATTCAGGGATTTGAATAATGGAAACGGGCTAATATTTCCCGTTCAGCAAACTGCCGCCGATGGTAGACCTGGCTTCAATCCCTAATTTTTTCATCATTTCATAAGTGGTGCAAACCGCCGCAGATGTCACCGGAATCCCGATTTCCTTTTCAATAAGATCAATCGCTTCCAAAGACGGCATCTGCACACAGGCCGAAGCGACCAGCACATCAACGCCTTCAAGGTTTAATCTTTTGTATATTTCCAACAGGTTCATCGGATCCTGCGCCGCAACTTCGAGGTTATCCGGAATTTCCAGTGCTATCGAATCGACCACCTTAAAACCCTGATGCTCGATATAATCTACAACCATATCGGTCAAAGGTCGCATGTAGGGCGTAATGATTGCCACTTTCTTCGCACCCAAAACCTTCAGTCCGTTAATCAAAGCGCCGGCACTCGTTACAATCGGCGTGGGGAAATCGTTCGCCACCGTTTCCTGGTGCAGGTTGACTTCCGAAACGCAATGATAGCCGCGCCCCATGCTCATAATCGCCACAAGACAGGCATAACCCATCACGTCAACATGCGCGTCCGACAATTCCTGTGCGCATTTTAAGCTCATGGCGTCCATCGCCTCAAGTTCTTCCTTGGTGACTTTCTTCATGCGCATCCGGCTCGAATGGAATGTAAACCTTTCCGGTAATATCGCTTCGCGTGCGCGGAAAATTGCCGGGATTTCGGTTTCCATCGTAACATTGGAGGAAGGCACAATCTGGCCAATTCTGTATTTTTTCATGACTTTATCTGCTTTTTTTATTTGGGCGTTGCCTTCGGCCTGGCTTTTCACTGCAATCTGTCATTGCGAACCACTTTGTCATTGCGAGCGCAGCATGGCAATCTCGCAATTCCAGGATTTCCGTTGCAATCCATAACGCGTATCCTAAGAACGTTTGTTTATAAATCAAATTTGTTTTACCGTATTCACCAAAGTCCCGATTCCTTCAACAGTCGCGGCAACCACATCGCCGTCCCACAGGAATTCCTGCGGATTCCTGCCTGCGCCAACGCCAGCCGGAGTTCCCGTTGCAATGATATCGCCCGGCTCTAAAGTAAAAACGATACTTAAATCTTCAATCAGTTCGTTGATGTTGAACAGCATGAATTTGGTATTGGAATTTTGTTTCTCAATGCCATTTACGGTCAGTGATAAATTGAGGTTGTGCGGATTTTCGATCTCGTCTTTGGTCACCAGGATTGGTCCGAGTGGCGCAAAAGTGTCCTGGCCTTTTGAAACGATCCATTGTCCGGCACGGCGGCAATCGCGCGCACTGATGTCGTTGATTACGGTATAGCCGAAAACATAATCGAGCGCTTTTTCTTTTTTGACGTATTTGCCTTTTTTGCCGATCACTACCGCGAGTTCGACTTCCCAGTCGAGCTGCTGCGTGAGTTTCGGGTTGAGCAGGATATTGGTATTTGTTGCGGTTACGGTTGTCGGCGGCTTGGAAAATATCACCGGCTTTTGCGGCAATTCGTTTGAAGTGTCTAAAGTCCGGGCGCTTTCGGCGACATGCTCGGTATAATTCAGGCCAATGCCGATGATGTTTTTTCTTGGTTTCGGGATCGGGGCGAGGAGCGTGACTTCTGCCATTGGAATGGAGCAGGAAGCGACCACATTCTCGTTCGCCTTGCCTAAGACTTCCGAAATCCTTGCGACTTCTTCGAGTCCGAGGTCGATAAGTGCGAGCATCGTGTTCGGGAAAGTCTCATTGGTCTTGTGTCCGAGTTTCTCGACTTCGATAATCGTGTCATTTTGCAGGATGCCGAGCTTCTGTTCTTTTGGATTGGTTTGGTAGGTGACTAATTTCATTATTATTTTATTATTTCGAAAATTTGTTATTCAACATTTTTCGTTTTTTAATTCTTCATGTTGAATGTTGAACAACGAATAAAGAATGTTGAAGTTTGCGGATTGCCTAGCCCTGATGGAAGCGGAAATCCTGTCATTGCGAGATTGCCACGCTTCGCTCGCAATGACAAAAGTTGTTCGCAATGACAGATTGCAGCGAACAGCAGGTTCCCGGCTCCTAATCCAAAATCTGATAACCGCCGTTATCCGGATATTCCTTTTCCTGGTACAGTCCGAGTTTCTCCATTACCGGCAAATCGTTGAATGAAAACAAAACGGCGTCTTCGGTTTCCGAAAGATTCACATGTTCGTGGTAAATCCAGCTCGGCACGCAGAAAATATCGCGCTCCTGCCAGTCGAACCTTTTGCCGCCGATAATCGAATAGCCTTTGCCTTTGGCACATTGGTAAACGAAAGAACCGGTATGTTTGTGCGCTTTTGTATGTTCGCCTGCACGCAATAACTGGATCGATGCGCCCATAGTTTGCATCACATGTCCGCCGGTAAGCGGGTTGGAATAATGCATCAGAATACCATCAAAAGGATTGCCGTCATTGACTTTTGCGGCTTCGAGCAATGCCGGATAAACCGATTTCCACGAATATTTAAACAACGGAGAATAAGGCTTGTCCCAAACCGCATCGGCCGGAATCACGCCGGAGCCGCTGTAACTCAAAGGCGAGAAATTCACCGGATTTTTTAAAGGCTGCTTACCGTCGAAAACCGCGTAATCGTTAGCCTCGAGTGCATTTACGAGCGGAATATCGAGTCCGTCCTGCCATATGCAGGTTTTGCCGCCTTCCGCGACGCCGTGTTCGTGCCAGGTGGAATTGGGCGTGATGACGAAATCGTTGACCTCAAACGTAATCTTATTCCCGTCGACGACCGTATAACCGCCTTCGCCTTCCATAATGAACCGCAATGCCGAAGCTTTGTGGCGGTGTGCCGAAGTGCTTTCTCCGGGACGCGTGACCTGGATTCCGGTATAGAGCCAGCCGACAGCGGCAGAAACATCTTTGCGTTTGTCATTAACCAGATAAACGACGCGGCGTCCCGCCTGTTCGGGTGTGACGAGATCGGAGGATTTGACGACGAGTTCGCGCAGATCGGAATATTTCCAAAGCATCGGAACCGAAGAAGGCCGCGGTTCCCAAGGCTCGATATCGTTGGCGACTGTCCATAAGGCACCGGCGCCGAGATTTTCGAGTTCTTTATAGTAGGCTTCCAATTCGGGTGTGTCTTTGACGCGGGCGCGGCCGATGACGTCATCATTGTGTTTTGCTTCCATAGTATACAGTCTAAAGGCTAAAGTCGACAGTCTGAAAGACAATCGGTTCAGCCTTGTTATTTTTTATTAAAATCTTCGTGATTGTCGATAAATGTAATTTTTCTGGTCGGAGCGACATTCACACGCAAGTCGAAAATGTCAAAACGGTTGTAATGGCCGAGAATGTCGTGCATCTGTTTCGGCTGGATGCATTTCGCCAGGTCGATATCAGCATAAACGATTCCTTCGTCATCAATCAACGATTCGCCAACGACGGCGCCATTCGGGCCGATGATTCCGGAGAAAGCGGAGTTTTTTCTCGTTAGCAATTCTTCTACATTCGGAACATCGCCTTTCAAAGCGTCCATGATTTCCTTTGAAATGGTCGAACACGAAACTATCGTAAACAGCTTTCCTTCAAAGGAATGTGCCGCCGCACGGATCTTAATCGCTTCGGCCATATTGTAATCGGGCGGCGCAACAGGCAATGAAATATAGTTGGCGATGTGGATCAATTCGCCTTGGGCCAATAACGCAAACCGCGCTAAAGTATTGGTGTTTTCGCCACAGGCTAAAGTGCCGATCGGGCCGATTTCCGTTTTATATACTTTCAATGAAGAGCCATCGCCTGATGTCCACGTCAGTTTTTCTGCCCATGTCGGGACGAGTTTGCGGTGTTTGCCTATCAAATTTCCGTGATTGTCGATGATAAGATTGGTGTTGTAGATTTCACCATAGCTTTCGCCGCGCTCGTTGATTCCGATAACGATATACACATCATTTTCTTTGGCAGCTTTGCAGATCCTGTCGATTTCCGGGCTCGGGACTGCGACCGAACTTCTGTACAATTCTTCATACCATTTGCTTCCCTGGACTGGCGTCATGATCCAGTTCCAATACGGATATCCGGCTATGAAAACTTCGGGGAAAGCGACCAGGTTTGCGCCGTTTGAAGCGGCTTCCTTTATAATGGAAATCGCCTTGTCGACCGTCTTTTCAACGTTTAGGAAAACGGGTGAAGTTTGTACGGCTGCGGCTTTGAATTTTGGAAAATCAGA
>DATHGE010000051.1:0-10015 GCA_035317805.1 Flavobacterium sp.
GACTGGTACCTGACCGATTTTGTCGAAACCACCAACACGGTTGATTATGGCATTAGGGAAGTGAGCGACAATGGTGCAAAAACAACAGTTACCCTTACGAGAATTGGCCGCACGCCGATGCCGATTGATCTTGTCGTTGAATATACCGATGGAACGAAAGAGTATTTTTATATTCCATTGCGCATGATGTCTTATGAAAAAGCGAATCCGTATCCGCAAATGAAATGGACGGTTCTCGGCGATTGGGCGTGGGCTTATCCAACCTATCAGTTCACGATCGACAAAGGCAAACCGTTTATTAAAAACATTGCGATTGACCCAAGCGGCCTCATGGCTGATGTGAAACAATCGGACAATGTTTATCCGGCATCTGAAAAGAAATAATCAGGAATATGATCCCAAATCAAAAATGCCTCCCGGAATGTTCCTGGAGGCATTTTCTTTGTTAAACTTTTGGTTTAGTTTACTTTTCAGATTTTGCGTCTGATTTAGGCTTTTTGTCTGCCGGTACAGCAGGCACGGTAGTGGTCACTTCTGTTGTTTTTTCTGTTTTGGCAGTACCGTTATCTCCACTTTTCACAGTAGTAGTGGTTTTTTGTTCGACACTCGCGTCTGATTTTTTCGCTTCCGGAGTCGTCGCTGTTGTAGTGGTTTCTGTTTTAGTTTCCTTGGTCTTCGTCTTGGCTTCCTGAGCCGTCGCACAAACTCCTGCGAGTAAAAGTGCGCTTAAAAATAAATTTTTCATTTTTCTAGTTTTAGATTAAAAATAACTTGTTGTAATAATTTTTTGTTGTTGTAAATGGCTATGCCTTTTCAATTATGATGCCGATGGGAGTTTGTCGTTTTCCTGTTCCAATTCATAGCTTTTATTTTGATACCTATTCTTTTAGAATCTCTTTGATAACAGGCTTTAATAAAGTATTTTTTAAAAATTTTATTTTCGGACGCAATGGAAATCCGCAATTGTCACAAGTGTGGATTTTGTGGATTTTTGTGGAATCCTTCTGTTAAAAATTGTAGAACAGCTCCCCAAACTTTCCAATCGGCAGCATAAATCGGCTTTATTCCAATCGGCTTTGTACCTTTGCTACCGATTCAAACACAAAAATGGACGCTACTTACCCAAAAACCGAAAAACTCAAAAGCAGGAACACGATTGATGCGCTTTTTTCCAAAGGGAAATCGGTGTCCAAATATCCGTTGCGGTTGGTGTATGTCGCGGAAGTTTTTGAAGATGGCTCCAAAATAAAGATGGGCGTTTCGGTTTCCAAAAAATATTTTAAGCATGCCGTCGACCGCAATTATTTCAAGCGCGTGCTTCGGGAAACCTATCGGCTCAACAAGAATTTGCTGATAGAGAACGGAAATTCTTATGCCTTTATGCTGCTGTACCAAAGCAAGGATCGGCTGTCTTATGACGAAATCAATACAAAGACCATCCAGCTGTTTGAAAAATTCCTTTTGGAAATTTCGGAATAACACCTTCAATCGTACGGTTTTACCTGTAATAAATATACTTTTCGGCCATAGATTTCGTTATATGGTTCGAAGATGGGCAACGCGCTTAAAGGCGGATTTTACGGAATTTTGAGTTTCTTCTTCGGATTGCTCTATATTTGGCCTTTTATTATTATTTTAGTCGTCCTGATTTATTGGCTGAGAAAAAAATTCAGGGAGAAAAAAACCACTTAAATTATGTACACTTTTTTGAAGAAAAGATATATTCTTCCCGTAATTGCCAGCGGATTCCTGTTTGTGGGCGTAAGCTTCAGGGAAGATTTTTTTGAAGTCGCCAAGCAGATTGAGATTTTTACGACTTTGTTTAAGGCCGTCAATTCGAATTATGTGGACGAAACCAATCCGGGCGAACTCATGGACCACGCGATTAAAAGCATGCTCGCTGATTTGGATCCGTATACGAATTACTTCAATGAGCAGGATGTTGTCAAATTCAAGATCAACAATACCGGCGAATATACCGGAATCGGCGCGATGATCACCCGGAAAGAAGGCAAGCTGATCGTAAAGGAACCTTATAAAAATTTCCCTGCCGACAAGGCCGGACTCAAAGCCGGAGACGAAATCATCCAGATTGGAGATGTGAACCTATCGGATTTCAAGGACGACGCTTCGCAATTGATGAAAGGCGCCAAAAACACAAAAATCGACATCAAATACATCCGTCAGGGAAAAACACTTTCGACGCAGATCGTTTTGGACGAGGTCGAAATCAACGCTGTCCCGTTCTTCTCTAAAATAGATGATAAGACGGGTTATATCGTACTGTCGCAGTTCAACCGCAAAGCTTCTTTGGAAACGAAGGAAGCGCTCGAGAAACTCAAAAAAGACGGTGCGGAAAAGATTATCCTGGATTTGCGCGGCAATCCTGGCGGGCTTTTGAATGAAGCCGTCAACATCTGCAATCTTTTTGTGCCTAAAAATGAGGTGATTGTAACGACAAAATCAAAAATCGACAAGCATAACAACACTTATAAAACTACACGCGATCCGATTGACACCGAAATTCCGCTGGTGATTCTCGTTGACGGAAAAAGCGCTTCGGCCTCAGAAATTGTTGCCGGCGCCTTACAGGATTTAGACCGCGCCGTGATTGTAGGAAGCCGCAGTTTTGGAAAAGGTTTGGTGCAGCGTCCGATTGACCTGACTTACGGCACGCAGATCAAGATTACGATTTCGAGATATTACACGCCTTCGGGCAGGTGTATTCAGGCTTTGGATTATACGCACCGCGATAAGGATGGAAAAGCAATTCGCGTCGACGCTGCCAAATATAATGCGTTCCAGACTAAAAAAGGCCGTACGGTTTATGATGGCGGCGGAATTCTTCCCGATGTGGAGCTCGACGAAACGAAGCTCAGCACGATAACGGAAGCTTTGGTGAAGAATGACGGCATTTTCAACTATGTGACGAGCTATTATTATAAGAATCCGAATCTGGGAACGACAATCCCGACAATCTCTGATTCCGATTTTACAGAGTTCAAGGCGTTTTTGAAAAAACAGAATTTCTCTTTCGACACCGATACGGAAGTCGCACTCAAAAATACGCTCACGCTCGCCAAAAAGGAAAAGATAGATGCTTCGATCATGACCGAATACCAGCAATTGCTTTCTGCGTTGCAAAGAAGCGACGAAGCACAATTGAACCAAAACCAGAAAGAAATCAAAAACCTCATCCTTGACGAAGTGATCAAACGCTACCAGTACAAGGAAGGATTATACCAATATTACACAAAAAACAATTCGGAAATCAAAAAGGCGGTGACCATCTTAAACAACCTGCCTGAATATAACAGGATATTGAAAATATGATTCGATTTTTAAAGTTCTTGCCGCTGCTGTTCTGCGGATTGATTTATTCGCAGGAAGAAGTGGTATCGGTTTATTTTGAGTTCAATAAATTCAATCTCGACCAAAAACAAGGCGATGCGGTTGTGGATTTTATTCACCGGACCGACTCGACCCGCGTCGAATCGATCCAAATCTACGGCTATACGGACGACATCGGGAAAGATGCCTACAATTTCAAATTGTCTACCAACCGCGCCAATACGATTAAGGAAAGGCTGGTCGAAAACGGAATCAAAAATAAAATTATTGTCACCATCGAAGGGAAAGGCCGTATCCTGATTGAAGACGATATGGTCGAAAACCTGCCTGAGAAACGCTCCAAGAACCGCCGGGTAGATGTCGTGATCAATCTAAAACCGCTGCCAAAGGTTGAGATTCCGGGTTTCTTTACGAGTGTACAGAAAAACCACGCGATAGGCGACCACATTTATCTTGAAAATCTGCTGTTCGAACGCGGCAGCAGTAAGCTTACTTTTGAAGCGAAGACACAGCTGGATAAGATTGCCAAGCTGCTCTTCAAATACAAAACGCTGGAATTTGAAGTTCAGGGCCATGTTTGCTGTACACCGCCTTACCAAAAAGAGGCCATCGACCTGGCCACGAGAAAGAGAAACCTTTCGCAGAACCGCGCCGAGGCCGTATACAAATACCTGACTTTTAAGAAAGTCGATAAGAAAAGAATGACTTATAAAGGCTACGGGAACAGCGTCCCGCTTGGGAAAGGCTCTGAATATGACCGCAGGGTCGAATTGGTCATCACCAAAATATAATCACTCTTTTTTCATTTCGATGTGCGGAATATCATCTTCGAGATACATTTCGCTGGTTTGCACAAAACCGTGGCTTTCGTAAAATTTCTGAAGGTATTGCTGTGCCGAAATGGTGATTTTGGTGTCGCCAAAATGGTCGCCGATTCCCGAAATCGCCTGCCGCATGAGCTCGTGCCCCCATTTTTTTGCCCTGTAATCCGGGTCGGTCACAACCCTTCCGACTGAAGCTTCCGCAAAGTAATCGCCCGATTTGAACAGCCTCGCATAAGCCACAATCTTCCCTTCATATTCTCCGATCAGGTGCAGCGCTTTCCTGTCTTTTCCGTCGATGTCCTGATAAACACAGTTTTGCTCAACGACAAAGACCTTACTCCTGAGTTGCAGCACACCATATATTTCTTCAGCAGAAAGCGCCTTAAAAGGCTTTATTTTCCATTGTATGGCCATGGCGTTATTTTTTGTTTTTCTTCTTTTTAAAAAATTCGACCGATTTGATGATCGATTCCATCTCAAACATCAGGTCCCGTTTTTCCTTCGAAGGCGCATAACAAAACCCTTCAAGTACCAAAACCCTGTTGTTGGCGCGGTCTATAATGGCGTAATTGATGAAAGGCCCCGACATGAAATCGTTTTTGAGTTCCCAGGTTCCTTTGGTCTCGAAAGTTTTTTTCCCTTGGATCCGGATCTTAAAAAGATAAGGCGCATAAGAATCCTCGGTCAGCATCTGTGTCTTTGGCGCAGTTCCGTGGATGTAGAGATTCCCGATGGAGTCGCGGATCCTGATGATATTGTTGGTGACGCTTTGCCTATTCATTAGTGCGCTGATCGGCACCTGATAAACCAAAATACTCGTGTTCCCGCTGGTGATTTCCTTTTTGAGCCAGATGAATTTTCTCCTGACCATGCCGTAATTGTAACCTTTGGGAATGTGCAATGAGATATTGAATTTGCTCCTGATCCTTCTGCTGTCAATAAGCGCCGTGTCGATGATCCGCTGATTTTCGGCAATTTCGGTCTTCCGCATCTTCCCGATGATTTCGGGTGCGTTGGCTTCGATGACGCTTAAAATCGCGGCTGCCGTTTTTCCCGAAATGTGAAAGACATTCTGCGGCGCCGCAAATTCATTCCCGACAAATTCATATTTGGTTTCGGATTCTTTCTTGACGACAATGATGTTGCGGCTGTTTGAGGTAAAGCCTTCGAGAAGCCTGATCGGATATTGGTTGATTGAAAACAGTGGCTCTTCTTTCGGCAGCCCGATGACCGGTGAGGCGAATTTATTCCGGATGCTGTCGCCCACTTCACCGTTCCAGAGCTGGTCATCAATGATTACAGAAATCGTATTGATTTTTCCGGACGTCTTTTCGCTTTCCTTTTCGGATTTCCGCAGGCAGGAAAAAATCAGGATTGAAAAAAAGGGCAATAAAAAAAGGGCCTTTTTCATAATTTTTCGTTTTATGAAATCAGCCCTAAATTTAGGTACATTTTTTTTAAGTTCCGCTTATTTTCAAACGCATTCCGGGTTTGAGGGAATTTCCGCTGATGCCGTTCCATTTTTTGATATCGGAAACGGTAATGCCAGGGTATTTTTTCGCGATGCTGAAAAGCGAATCGCCTTTCTGGACGTAATAATGTTCGTCCCTTTCACTTTTTATTTTGCTTTCTTTCTTAGAAGTTTTTTCAACGATTGGCTGTGAATTATCGATGACCAATTTCTTGCCGATAATCAGTTTGTTTCCCGGCTGGATGTTGTCGTCTTCCAATTCATTCCATTGTTTCAGGTCGGAAACCGCAATGTTGTTTTTCTTCGCAATACTTCCAAGATTGTCGCCTTTCTGTACGATATAATCGATTGTTTTGATTGTCGTTGCCGGCGTGTCCTCTTCAACTGTCTCTACATTTGAAATGTCGGCAATTTTGAGTTTGCTCTGCAGTTTGATGTTGTTGTCCGAAAGGTCGTTCCATTTTTTAAGATCGTCAATGCTGACATTGTATTTTCTCGCAATCACATTCAGGTTGTCGCCTTTCTGTACCACGTAAAAAGTATCCTCTTTTGAAGTCGTATCGATTTTCTGCTCTTTTTTGGCTTTTTCAGCCAATGCAATGCGATCGGTTTTGATTTCTTTTCTGACTGTTGTAACCACTCTTTCGTTAGAGATGATTTTAAGGTTTTTGCCTAACGGAATGTTGTTGTTTCTCAGTTTGTTCCATTTTTTGATATCGGCCATCGAAACATCATATTTCGCAGCAATCTCACCAAGGTTGTCGCCGCTTTTCACTTTATGGAATTTCGTCACGTCTTTGTAAGAAACCAACTTTTCTTCCTTGAAAATTTTTGGTTCTGCTGCCGTTTTTGGCTCAGCCGTAATTTTTGAAGGAGCCGCCGTTTCAACAGAAGCAATACTTTCCGAAGGTTCTGCAACAATTGCCGCAGGTTTTTCGATTTTCTCTTTTTTCGACCGGACCGCTACGCGCTCTTCCACCACAATTTTGAGGTTTCTGCCAAGCGGCGCCTTGTTGCCCTTGAGCTTGTTCCATCTTTTGATTTCACCAATCGAGACATTGTAACGGTCGGCAATCTCACTCAGGTTATCGCCGCGGCGCACTTTGTGGAATTTGGTTTTCGAAACCACGTAGCTGTTGCCGCCATTTCTGGCCGAATCTCTAGCCACAATCGCCTGCAACGAAGATGAAAACGGTCTTTCCCTTTTGTTGAGTTCATGCTCCACATAAGCGTAAATCTTATCTTCGTTCGAAGTGAAAATCGCAATCTTGTCCGAAGGCAATCTGAGGAAATGTTTTTTATCGCTGTAAGCCGGAATCTCGTTCAGTTTGTACGATGGATTCAGCAATTGCAATTGGGCAATCGGCATATCGAGCAAATCGGAAATCTGCTTGAACGACATTTGCTGTCTGATCATAATCGTGTCGGTCGCAAAATGCTTAATCAGCGCGCGGTTCGGGACGATTCCGTGTTCTTTATGGTATTCGTATATATACATCGTCGCGAGGAAAGCCGGCACATAGCCTTGTGTTTCCTGCGGTAAATATTTCTTGATATTCCAGTAATTCTGCTGTCCGCCCGAGCGTCTGATGGCTTTGGCTACATTTCCGGGACCTGAGTTGTACGACGCCAGGACCAGATCCCAGTCGCCGAAAATCTTATACATATTCGACATGTACTGCGCGGCAGCCTCGCTGGCTTTCAAAGGATCGCTCCTTTCATCAACATAAGAATCGATACCGAGATTGTATTGCTTTCCGGTTTGGTACATGAACTGCCAAAGCCCGGTTGCGCCGACTCTTGAAACCGCTTTCGGATTCAAAGCCGACTCTACGATCGCGAGGTACTTGATTTCCAACGGGACGTTTTGCTTTGAAAGCGCCTCTTCAAACATTGGAAAATAATATTCGGAAATCGCCATCAGCCTTTCATAGGATTTCTTCCTGTTCTTGAGGAAATTTTTGATCAGGTTTTCGAGCTGCGGATTGTATTCGATGTGGAAAGGCGATTTGGCATCCATTTCCTTGAGCCTTTTCTTGAGCAATTCGGTAGGCAGGTCATAATCGACTTTCTCATTGAGGTCGATGTTTTTGATGTCGGTCGAAAGGTCGTTGTAGAGATCAAGGTTCGTCAATTCCTTCATCCACAAACTGTCAACACAGGAAGCCAGGTTGTCTTTTATGAATGTTTTTTTAATCGAATCGAGATAGGAAAGTTTAATATCTGGTTTAGAATAGCTGCTGTTAAGAGCCGTATCCTGTGCAAAAATGCATCCTGATACAAGCAGCAAAAACGATAAGGTGGTATTCTTTAAATTCATGCTAACGTTGTTATTGTTTTTCCAGTTTGGCACTGTGGAAAAGCATTATTTCGTGTCTGGTTTTATAGTTTGATTTCGGCCTGAAATTGCGAAATTCGTACAAAATGTTATCTTTCAAATGATTACATTAAGGCAAAAATAGTAATCTTATAATAAAATCCCATAATCCTGTAACGTAAATTTGTCTTAATTATTGTTAATTGTGATTTTGCTAATCTAAAATCGCTGCGATTCCCGGCAGCGTTTTCCCTTCGAGCATCTCGAGCATTGCGCCGCCACCGGTGGATACATAGCTCATTTTTGGCTCAAGCCCGAACTGTTTTACCGCCGAAACCGAGTCGCCACCGCCAACCAGTGAAAATGCGCCTTTTGAAGTCGCTTCTGCAATGAAATTCCCCAATTCGATGGTTCCGTTGGCAAATTTTTCCATTTCGAAAACGCCCAGCGGCCCATTCCATAAAATCGTCTTGCATTTTAAAACCACTTCTTTGAAATTCTCTAAAGATTTCGGCCCGGCGTCAAGGCCTTGCCAGCCATCCGGAATTTTATTCACGTCTACAATCTGTGTTTCGGCATCGTTCGAAAAGGCATTTGCCGCAACCACATCAACCGGAATATGGATCTGGACGCCTTTTTCCCTTGCTTTCGCCAAAATTTCGAGCGCGAGTTCCTGCTTGTCGTCTTCACAAATCGAATCGCCGATTTTCCCGCCCAGCGCCTTGATGAACGTAAAAGTCATTCCGCCGCCGATAATCATGTGGTCGACCTTATCGAGGATATTTTCAATAACTGTTATTTTAGAAGATACTTTTGATCCGCCAAGAACCGCCAGTACCGGCTTCTCGCTATTTTTCAAAACTTTGTTGAGGCTTTCGATTTCTTTGGCCAATAAAATCCCGAAACATTTGTCGTTCGGAAAAAACTGCGCGATAATAGTTGTCGAGGCATGTGCGCGGTGCGCCGTTCCGAAGGCATCGTTTACATAAATGTCGCCCAGTGAAGCGAGTTCTTTCGCAAAATTTACGTCGCCGGCTTCTTCCTCATTGTGGAAACGCAGGTTCTCGAGCAATAAAACTTCGCCCGGCTTCAGGTTTCCGGCCGTCGATTTTGCTTTTTCGCCTACACAGTCTTCGGCAAATTTCACTTCAACGCCCAAAACTTCTGAGGCTTTCTTAAGGATGTGTTTCAATGAATATTTGGCTTCGGCGCCTTTTGGCCTTCCGAGGTGCGACATCAGGATGACACTTCCGCCATCGGCAAGAATTTTATCGATGGTTGGCTTTGCGGCTTCAATTCGCGTGGCATCGGTCACGTTGAAATTTTCATCCAGCGGTACGTTAAAATCGACACGGATTAATGCTTTTTTATTTTTGAAGTTGAAGTCCTGAAGCGTTTTCATTGCAAATTGGTTTTTAAAATTATCAATAGATGCAAATATACGTTTTTTCGGGAATGGCAAAATTTTGCGTTTTTTTGGTTCCAAACAGACAGAAATTGTATCTTTATTGCGCTTAATCCCAACTACATGAACCATTCTTTCCTTTACGACACTGACGCGGTTATCATTGCGATTGTTTTATTCCTATTGATGTTTGCTGCCATAAAAATGGGGTTTTCGATCGGAAGAAAAAAAGCAGTTCCCGAAGCGGATCATTCCGGGATCCTGTCGGCGCTGTTGGGGCTGCTCGCCTTATTGCTGGCTTTTACATTCGGGATGGCAGGCTCGCGTTATGAAGCCCGAAAAAGCAATATCATCCAGGAAACCAATGATATCGGGACGGCAATCCTGCGCGCCGATATCTATCCCGACAGTTTGAAAAATCTTTACAAAGCCGACCTGAACGCTTATCTGAATTCGAGGATTTCCTATTTCAAATCGGGCCGAAATGAAAGGAAAATAAAATTGTCCGGCCGAAAAACCGCCGAAACCGCAACACTTCTTTGGAAACGCATCACGAACCTCGCTCAAAACAAGGATTATTTCCTCCAGTCGAACATGATGGTTCCGGCGCTCAACAGCATGTTCGACAGCGCTTCGACCACGAATGC
>DATHGE010000052.1:0-14179 GCA_035317805.1 Flavobacterium sp.
TTTTAGACACGCTGGTTCATGTGACAAATGTGAAGTTCCCAAAAAAACCGGAACTCCCAAAAACCACAAAGCCAAAATCAACTCCTGCCGAGAACACCACTCCTGAAGCAGTTTTGCGGAATCCAATAATCTCACATCCTAATGTTGCTATAGATGTGGCACCTACCAACAATCCGCCATCAACACCGGTAGAGAATGGCTCGCCAACAGGAACCGGGACAACTCCGGAAACTTCCGGAACCGGAACTGCATCAGCGACAGTTCCCGTGGTTATTGAAAATGGAGAAGACATTGTCACCGCCGCCGATGTCATGCCCGAATATCCAGGCGGAATCAAAAAATTCCTGACTTATGTCGGTAACAATTTTGAAAAACCTGAAATAGACGAAACGGTGGTCATCATCATGTCGTTCGTCATCGAAAAAGACGGCAGCATGTCGAACATCAAAGTGGTCAGAAATCCGGGTTACGGACTCGATAAGGAAGCCATCCGCGTCCTCAAAGCGCAGCGTACCAAATGGAAACCAGGGATTAAAAACGGCAAACCGATACGCGTTTTGTATTCGCTGCCGATCAGGATTACAAAAGGTTAAGATACAATCGGATATAAAAAAAAAAGCAGCACTTTCCGGTGCTGCTTTTTTGTTAGGCTTTCTTTACGAATTCGGTCCGCAAGACCATCGCCGTCTTATTCACGCGGCAGTCAATTTCGGCCGGGTCGCCGGTCAGGCGGATGTTCTTCACCATCGTTCCTCTTTTGATCACATCCGAGGAACCGCGGACTTTCAAATCTTTTATAACGGTCACCGAATCGCCGTCGCTGAGGATATTGCCGTTGCTGTCTTTTACTTCCATTTTGTTTGTGTTTGTGCGTGTAAAAGTACGAAAGGATTTTAATACATTTGGGGAAATCTTATCCAAACATGCAAACATTTACGACTTCCGAGAAACTCAAACACCTGCTCGGATTCCCCGTTATCGTAGCCGCACTGGGCTATTTTGTAGACATTTATGACTTGCTTCTTTTCGGGATTTTGCGCGTGCCGAGCCTGAAAGAATTGGGGCTCGATGCAGACGTCGTCGGGACAACGATCATCAATTTCCAAATGGTCGGATTGCTGCTTGGTGGCATCCTTTGGGGAATCCTCGGCGATAAGAAAGGGCGGCTGTCGGTACTTTTCGGGTCGATACTCGTCTATTCACTGGCCAATGTCGCGTGTGGATTTTTACCACAGATGGATTTTGGCGACAAGGCGACCATTTATGCGGCTTTGCGTTTCCTGGCCGGAGTCGGATTGGCGGGTGAACTCGGCGCCGGAATCACACTGGTTTCCGAGAGCCTGCCTAAAGAATTGCGTGCCATCGGGACTTCAATCGTTGCTGGTTTCGGGTTGCTTGGTGCGGTGGTCGCGCAGCTTACGGTGGAACTTGCCGGAAACTGGACGTATGCGTATTTCATTGGCGGCGGACTCGGAATTCTGTTATTGCTGCTCAGGATCGGGGTTTTCGAAAGCGGTCTGTACAAGCAACTCGAAAAAACTGCGGTTTCCAAAGGAAATTTCCTCTCCTTTTTTACCGATTGGGACCGTTTTGTAAAGTACATGAAGTGCATCGCCATCGGTTTGCCAACGTGGTTCTGCGTCGGGATTCTGGCGATGATGGGCAACCAGTTTGCGCCTTATTTCGGGATTGAAATCCAGCCCGGGAAAGCGATTATGTGGGCGTATGTCGGCATTTCGATCGGGGATTTTGCGAGCGGACTGATTTCGCATGCGTTGCGTTCGAGAAAAAAAGCGATCTTTTATATGATGCTGTTTACGATCGTCGGGATAATACTGATGCTTTTTGGCGGGACGACGAGCGAAAACAGCTATTATTTTTTCTGCGCATGGCTCGGCCTCGGAACGGGTTACTGGGCGATGTTTGTGACCGTCGCCGCGGAACAGTTCGGGACGAATATCCGCAGCACCGCAACGACTACGGTTCCGAATATGGTGCGCGGCCTGGTTCCCGTGATGCTGCTGGGTTTTGATTTCTTCAAGGTCGGTTATGGCGTGATCGTATCGGCGGTGATTGTCGGGATTGTGGTGTTTGCGCTCGGGATTTATTCGACTCTGACGATTGCCGAAACGCACGGAAGGGATTTGGATTTTACCGAGTAAACCACGCATCTCTTATTTTTAGGATTCTTCGATTTATTTCCAAAAGGTTTGTAACCTTTCTGCAACTCGCCCACTCTATTTAGATATAACCAATTAATTCTTCAAAGATGGAAACGACCGCAATGAATCAACTGAAACCGACCTTTAACTTATTAAGACTCACATTTGGTATCGTGCCTATCGTTGCCGGGCTTGATAAATTCACCGATATCCTGGCCGACTGGGATAAATACCTGCATCCCGGACTTGCAGAAATGCTGCCTTTTTCGCCACATACTTTCATGATGATTGTAGGTGTGATTGAAATTGTCGCCGGAATCATTGTATTGGCAAAACCAGCCATCGGCGGAATCATCGTTGCCGCATGGCTCACGTTAATAGCCTTGACATTGCTGGCAAGCGGCCATTATCTGGATGTTGCCGTCCGCGATCTTGTTATGGCGATTAGTGCCTTGTCGATGGCGCGAATTTCAAGAATTGTCTAAATAATGACCGATGGGTTTGCGGCAGACTGAAGATGACTGTTGCAGGCCCTTTTTTTAGGCAAAGATTCACTAAATTTAAAGATGGAAAAACCCGAGCAATATTCTGATATCGATATTATTGGAAAAATCACGGCTGGCCAGATCGGTCTGTTTGAAATCCTCATCAGGAGGTACAATCCGTATTTGTATAAAACGGGCCGCGCGTATAATTACAGCCATGAAGACACGCAGGACCTGATGCAGGATGCCTTCATCGACGCCTACATGAACCTTTCGAAATTTGAAAACCGTTCGACTTTCAAAACCTGGATCGTTAAGATCATGCTCCATAACTGCTACCGGAAACAGCAAAAATCGAGTTATAAAAATGAGGTCAGGACTGCCATCTCCGATCATTCCAAACCCTTATTTTCTTCCCAAAACCATACGGATACAAACAGCGTAACCATGAACAGAGAACTGAGCAATGTCATTGAAAATGCCCTGAAAGAAGTACCTTCCGATTACAGGATGGTGTTTACCCTAAGGGAAATGAACGGAATGAATGTTGCCGAAACCGCAGAGATATTAAGCATTTCCGAAGCCAATGTCAAGGTGCGCCTCAACCGCGCCAAAGCGATGCTGCGCAAGGGAATCGAAAAGTCTTATTCTGCCGATGACATTTTTGAATTCAACCTCATTTATTGCAATGCAATTGTAAACAAGGTCATGCAAAGGATAAACAATCTCGAAGCCGAAAAATCCTAGCCCCGATTATAGTGGAAATCCTTTTTGAGCTTTTTCAGCGAAAAAAGATTGCAACGGAAAGCGGGAAACTGCTCCTGATTGCCATGCTTCGCTCACAATGACAATGCGGAAATCGGGTGACAAAATCCCCATTTCCGCTAACACCGAATTAACAGATAAACGAATCCACAAATTAACAACTTTCCCTATCTTTGTACGGCAAAAAACACGCACATGGAAACGGTTTTAGAGAATACATTACCCATCGGCAAGCCCAAATGGCTCAAGGTAAAACTGCCGATCGGACAAAAATATACCGAACTGCGCGGTCTCGTAGACAAATACAAACTCAACACGATCTGCACCTCGGGAAGTTGCCCTAACATGGGCGAATGCTGGGGCGAAGGCACCGCGACGTTTATGATCCTGGGAAACACCTGTACGCGTTCGTGCGGTTTCTGCGGCGTAAAGACCGGGCGTCCGGAAACGGTCGACTGGGACGAGCCTGAAAAAGTGGCGCGCTCGATCAAAATCATGAACATCAAGCATGCCGTCGTTACGAGCGTTGACCGCGACGATTTGAAAGATATGGGCTCGATCATCTGGATTGAAACCGTAAAGGCAATCCGCAGGATGAACCCAACTACAACTTTAGAAACCTTAATCCCCGATTTCCAGGGCGTAGAAAGAAACATCGACCGCATCGTGGAAGCAAACCCGGAAGTGGTTTCGCATAACGTGGAAACGGTCAGAAGACTCACGCGTGAAGTCAGGATCCAGGCCAAATACGACCGCAGCCTGGCGGTTTTGAAATACTTAAAGGACAAAGGAATCCGCAGGACCAAGTCGGGAATCATGCTCGGACTCGGCGAAACCGAAGAGGAAGTGATCCAGACGATGCAGGATCTGCGCAACGCCAACGTCGATATCGTCACCATTGGCCAATACCTGCAGCCGAGTAAAAAACACCTTCCGGTAAAGGAATTCATCACGCCGGAACAGTTCGAAAAATACGAGAAACTGGGCAAAGAAATGGGTTTCAGGCATGTGGAAAGCGGCCCGCTGGTAAGGTCGAGTTATCATGCGCAGAAACATATTTTGTAATTAGACGCGCTGCGCTTTCATAATTGAGACACGCTGCGCTATAGATTTTCAGGATGGCGTTGCCTGCGGCCCGCGCTATACGCTACAATCTGTCATTGCGAACGAAGTGAAGCAATCTTTGGAAATTTCCACAATCGCAATGACAGGATTTTCGCTGCCATCGCTAACGCAAACCTTCTAAGAATGACCGTCATTGCAAGCTGTCATTGCGAACAAAGTGAAGCAAACTCAAGCAATCTCCCGAAACTTTCCAATCATCTCTTATCTACAACTTATGACCAAAACCAAAATTGCCATCAACGGATTCGGACGCATCGGAAGAAACTTATTCCGCCTGCTGCTCAACCATCCAACTATTGAAGTCGTCGCTATCAATGACATCGCCGACAACCGCACGATGGCGCATCTTATAAAATACGATTCCATCCATGGCGTTCTGCCTTTCGAATGTTCGTTTGATGAGAATTCCATTATCGTTAACGGGAAACATTACACTTTCCTGCACGAAAAAGACATCGCCAGCCTCGATTGGAAATCTTTAGACATCGACGCCGTCGTAGAATCCACGGGCAAATACAAAACCTTCGACGAAATCAACGCGCACATTCTTTCGGGCGCGAAAAAAGTGATCCTGTCGGCACCTTCTGAAGTCGACACCATCAAGACCGTCGTGCTCGGCGTTAATGAAAATATCCTTGACGGGACCGAAACCATCATTTCCAACGCAAGCTGCACCACAAACAACGCGGCGCCGATGATCAAGATCATCAGCGAATTGTGCGGCATTGAGCAGGCTTACATCACCACGGTCCATTCTTATACAACAGATCAAAGTCTGCATGACCAGCCGCATAAGGATTTGCGTCGGGCACGCGGCGCTTCGCAATCGATCGTACCGACGACCACCGGCGCTGCGAAAGCGCTGACGAAAATATTTCCGGAATTTGCAGGCAGGATCGGCGGCAGCGGCATCCGCGTCCCGGTTCCCGACGGTTCGCTCACCGACATCACCTGTTATGTCAAAAATGAGGTTTCGATCGAGCAGATCAATACGGCATTCAAAAGTGCCGCAGCAAATGAGCTAAAAGGAATTCTCGCTTATACGGAAGACCCGATTGTTTCGGTTGACATTCTGGGCAACAGGAATTCCTGCCTTTTTGATGCGCAACTCACCTCCGTAATCGGAAAAATGGTCAAGGTAGTAGGCTGGTATGACAATGAAATAGGGTATTCTTCGCGAATTATTGATTTAATAAATTTAACAGTTAAGAAATAATTTCATACTTTTAACGCTCTGACTAACAACGAACAAACATTAATGCGGATATTTTTAGCCTATTTTCTTTTATTCAGCTCTATTCTATTCGCCCAAAAGCAGAAAAAACCTGCCCAGGAAGTGGATAGCGTTGGCTATTATATTGAGCTTTCCAATTTCAATATCAAGACCAATAATTATAAATATTCGCTGACTTTTGCCCAAAAAGCGATCGACTATGCCAAGAAAACCTCCGACGTTGTAGCCCAGGCCAATGCCTACTCTACTTTGGGCGCCATTTATTTCGAGCTTAAGAAATACGATGACGCCATCGAGACTTATTACAGGAGTATTTCGCTCTACAATTCCATCAAACCATCAAGCAACCAGGCTTTCTCGTATTACCGCCTGGGGTTGTGCTATATGGAAAAAGGCGATTATTCGAAGGCCGATATCTATTTCAACAAGGCAAAAACCATCTATGAAACCATCCGTATCCCGAATGCAATCGAATTGCTGAACCTGCAGAAAGGGATTGTTTACAAAGCAAAGGGCGAATACAAATCGGCCATCCCGATATTTAACCAAATCATCGCCAAACCCGATGCCGACGATGTCTTTAAGACCAAAGCCGAAGCGCTGTACCAAATCGGCAACATCGAAATGCAGAACAACCGTAAGAACCTTGCGCTCAACTACCTGAACCGCGCCTACGAACTCAACGGCAAAGACAAAAATATCGAGCAGAAAGCAAAAATATTGTTCTCCCTGAGCCAGGTCTATGAGAAACTGCTTGACGTGAATGCGGCCTATTCGCTGCTCAAAAAACACCTGCAGCTTAAGGACAGTATCGCCATTTTGAATACGCAAAAACTGGGCTCGGAAGATTATGTACAATTTAAGGAAAGCGAAAGACTCAAGACCATCGAGCAGATGGATAAGGAAAACAAGGAGCAGCAGAAAGCCAACAAGGTAGCCAAACTAATCAGTATCCTTGCGATTGCCCTGATTTCTATCCTGTCGCTGCTGAGTTTGTCGCTCTATAAAAACAACATCATCAGGAACCAGTCGAATTTACTGCTCAAGGAGAAAAACAACGAATTGCAGCTCGCCAAGGAAAAAGCCGAAAAAGCTTCGAAAGCAAGGGCCGAATTCCTTTCTACCGTAAGCCATGAATTGCGCACGCCTTTGAATGCCATTAACGGAATCACGCACTTATTGCTCGAGGAAAACCCGAAAGAATCGCAGCTGAATTACCTGACTTCGCTCAAGTTTTCAGGAAATTACCTGCTCACGTTCATCAATGAGATCCTCGAGATCAACCGCATCGAGTCGAGTACCATCGAAACCGAAAACATCAATTTCAATCTCAAGCAGTTGCTCGGCAATATCATGAATTCGCTCAAGGAACTGGCGACGATCAACAACAATGCATTTACTATCGAGATCGACCCGACCATACCGGATTACCTGATCGGCGACCCGACGAAATTGTCTCAGATTTTCCTCAACCTGATCAACAACGCACTGAAATTTACCAGAAACGGCGAAGTGAAAGTTATCCTGTCAGTCAATGAAATCAACCCCGAATTTACCGCAATCCATTTTGAAGTCCTCGATACCGGAATCGGAATCCCCGAAGAAAAAATCGAGACGGTTTTCGACAGCTTTGCGCAAGGCTCTATTGAAATCAACCGCAAATACGGCGGCACCGGACTTGGACTCACCATCGTCAAGAAACTTATCGACATCCTGGGTGGAAAAATCAAGCTCGAGAGTAAAGTGGGCAAAGGCTCGTCGTTTTCCTTCGACCTGAGCTTTAAAATCGGCGTCGACAATGTCCATCATGAAAAAGTCTCTGATTTTGACGAATCTATTCTCAAAGGCAAGAAAGTCCTCTTGGTCGAAGACAACAAGATCAATCAGATGATCACCAAGAAAATGGTCGAAAATAAAGGGATGGAATGCGAAGTGATCGACAACGGCGAAGATGCTATCGAAGCAGTCAAGAACAACTCCTATGACCTTGTTTTAATGGATGTGCATTTACCGGGAATCAACGGAACCATCGCCACACAGACGATACGGATCTTCGACAAGAAAACGAAAATTATTGCGCTCACAGCGATTTCGCTTAACGAAAACCGCGACATGCTGCTGTCTTATGGCATGAACGACGTGATTACGAAACCCTTCGACCCGATTGATTTTTACAGGGTGATTTCGCAGAATCTGGCGAAGAAAGACAAGGCGTAATACAGATACGCGTGTTTTTTGAAGCTATTTCCCGCTGTCCGTTGCAATCTTTAGCTTTTTAAAGAAAAAAGCCAAAGGATTTTCACTTCCATCAGGGCTAAATCCGTTCCCTTTTAATATCTTTTAATCAATTCCCCAATCAGGTTCCGTACCTTTGGTTCGGCCGCAACCGCCGCTTCCAGAACTTCCTTGTGCGTAATCGTGTCGATGTTTTCCTCATCGCCTATATCCGTAATCACCGAAATCCCGAATGTCTCCAATTCCATATGGCGCGCCACGATCACTTCCGGAACCGTCGACATCCCGACGCAGTCGCCGCCCATCGCCCTGACCATTTTGTATTCGGAGAGGGTTTCAAATGTCGGCCCCTGCAAGCCAAGATAGACGCCGTCTTTCACATCGATTTCAAGTTCGTAAGCGATTTCTTTGGCTTTATGGATCATCGCGCGGCTAAAAGGTTCGCTCATATTGACGAATCTCGGACCAAAACGCGAATCGTTTTTTCCCCTTAAGGGATGTTCCGGCAACATATTGATCTGGTCTTTCAGGATCACAATCGATCCGACCTTATAATTCGGATTGACACCACCCGAAGCATTGGAAACAATGAGTTTTTCAACACCGAGGTATTTCATCACACGCACCGGAAATGTCACTTCTTTCATATCATAACCTTCATAATAATGAAACCTGCCCTGCATGGCGACGATTTTCTTATCGCCGATCGTCCCAAAAACCAAGGCACCTTTGTGGCCTTCAACCGTTGAAACCGGAAAATTTGGGATTTCTGAATACGGAAGTATAAATTCTATACTGATATCGTCGGTAAAACTGCCTAGCCCGGAGCCTAAAATGACGCCGTATTCGGGAGTGAAATTGGTTTTCTCTTTGATGTAACTAACGGTCTGCTGTACTTGTTCCCACATAATTATTGATTGTTTTATCGAAATCATTGCCATCAGAAAGAAATGCACTTTTAATCGGAAGGTAAAAAAGCTGATCGTCGGAAATGCTGTCTTTAAGCCGCATGTAATCCTTTTCGGTTGTAATGATTATTCTGTTTTTAGCTTTGTCCTGAATATCTGAAATATCCTTCTCCGAAAAATGATGGTGGTCCGGAAACTCCAGGATTGTATCGTTTTCATTTTTCAGGTAGTCGAAAAAAGGCTTTGGCTTGGCAATTCCGGCAACCAGCAACTTATCTTCAGCGCCGGTTTCGATTACCAATTTAGACTCATTTTTATTGTAAATCCTGTCGTCATAAACGATTGTAGTGAAAAACAGCTGCTGCCCTTTTTCAATTTTTAATTTAATACGGATTTGGTTTTGCTGTCCGGAAGACAGATTCGCCGGGCATTTCGTCACCACGATCACATCGGCACGTTTTGCTCCGCTCCTGCTTTCGCGAAGGTTTCCGGTTGGCAAAATAAAATCATCTGCATACAAATCGCCGTAAGCGGTCAGTAAAATATAAAATCCGGCTTTGACTTTCCGGTGCTGGAACGCGTCATCGAGCAGGATAATTTCGGGTTTGGCTTTGAGATCCAACAGGTTTTCAATCCCGTTTTTACGGTCGGCGTCAACGGCAACTTTAATATTGGGGAATTTGGAATAAAACTGGAACGGCTCGTCGCCTAAAATTTCGGCATTCGAATTGGCATCCGCCAAAACAAAACCTTCCGATTTCCTTTTGTAGCCGCGGCTTAGCGTCGCCACTTTGTAATTTCCGGAAAGCAGCCGGATCAAATATTCAATCTGCGGGGTTTTTCCCGTTCCGCCAACGCTAAGGTTTCCGACAGCAATCACGGGCAGATCAAAACTATAGGATTTGAGGATCTGCCGGTCGAAAAGAAAATTGCGAAACTGTGTGATCCAGCCGTATAAAACCGCAAACGGGAACAGTATTTTTCGCACGAAAATCATCTTGCGAATGTATAATATTTTATCTTTGAAAGGAAAAATAATTACCATCCCGCATACGCATCCAACAATGAAAATTAAAACTTCCTACCTGTTACTGCTGTTCTGCTTCCAGTTTTCGCTGGCGCAAAGCAACGACCAATCGATTTTAAAAACCATACTGCTGCGTTATTACAAAACCGAAAAGCCCGTTTACAAAGGCCGCAGCCAGCTTTTATACCTGTACTGCAACCGAGCCAACAACAACGAGGAATTGCTTGAGGCGATCCAGGGCAGCAAATTACCCGATGATTTCCGGAAAGAAATCCGATCCAAGATCAGCACCGATGTCGCCGATAAGGACTGGCTTTCCGAACTCGACGGCATTTACACAACCGACAAGTCCAATCTCAAGCAAAAAATCGGCGAATGCCTGAGTGTCGATAAATACCACGAAGTGTCGCGGCGGCTCAACCTCAATAACCAACGACTCATGATTATCAGCAAGCCATTGTATTATTCCAAAAGCAATATCGCATTGGTGAAAGTGGTTTTTTACAGAAACATCGAGCACAATAACGGCGCAATCCTGCTGCTTGAGAAAGTCGGCACCGACTGGACCATAAAGGATTACCTGAATCCATGGTCGACCTAAATTTAAAATCCATTCAATGAAAATAAAAGAAATTATTGCCTTCCTTGAAGAAATGTCGCCGCTGGCCTATGCCGAAGATTTTGACAACGTCGGGCTTCTGGTTGGAAATCGCGAAGCCGGAGCGACCGGAATTCTCGTTTGCCACGACGCTTTGGAAGTTGTCATAGATGAAGCGATTGCCAAAAAATGCAACCTTGTCGTCTGTTTTCATCCGATTATCTTCTCGGGTCTGAAAAAAATCACCGGGAAAAATTATGTCGAACGCGTCGTCATCAAAGCGATCAGGAACGACATCGCGATTTATGCGGTGCATACGGCGTTGGACAATCACCAGAACGGCGTGAACAAGATTTTCTGCGACGCCCTGGGTTTGGTGAACACGAAAATATTGGTCCCGAAACCCAATTTCATCCGCAAATTGGTCACTTATACGATTCCTGAAAACTTAGAAAAACTCCGAAATGCCTTATTTGATGCGGGTGCCGGAAACATCGGGAATTATGAAAACTGCAGTTTCAGTTCGGACGGAATCGGTACGTACATGGGCAATGAAAACAGCAATCCCGAAATTGGCGAACGTTTTGAATTTGTGGAAAGCGACGAAATCAAGATTGAAATCACATTTGAAAAGCATTTGGAATCCAAGGTATTGAAGGCACTTTTTACCAATCACGTTTACGAAGAAGTCGCTTATGAGATCTACGAACTTCAAAATTTCCATCAAAATATCGGGCTCGGAATGATCGGTGAACTCGAAACGGCACGCTCCGAAAGGGATTTCATGCAAATGATCAAAGACAATATGCAGGCTGAAGGCATCCGCCATTCAGCATTTCTGGATAAGAATATCAAGAAAGTTGCAGTGCTCGGCGGCTCGGGAAGTTTCGCCATCAAAAATGCCATTCAGGCCGGAGCCGACGCTTTTTTAACCGCCGATTTGAAGTACCATAACTTTTATGAAGCTGAAAATCAGCTGCTTTTAGCCGATATCGGGCATTTTGAAAGTGAACGCTATACAAAAAATTATATTGTTGAATTTCTTACGAAAAAAATCCCTAATTTTGCAATCATTTTATCAGAAGAAAATACGAATCCTGTTAAGTACTTATAAATATTATGGCGACTACAAAAGAATTGAGTGTTGAAGAGAAATTAAGAGCGTTATACGACCTGCAATTAATTGACACAAGAATTGACGAAATCAGAAATGTAAGGGGTGAACTTCCGTTGGAAGTAGAAGATCTGGAAGATGAAGTTGCTGGTTTGACCACGCGTTCTGAAAAACTCAAACAAGATCTGGACAGCATCGAAGAGCAGATCAAGGCGAAAAAAATCGCCATTGATGAGCACCAGGTTTCCATCAAGAAATATACAAAACAACAGGAAAGTGTCCGCAACAACCGTGAATTCAACTCTTTGACAAAAGAAGTGGAATTCCAGGAACTTGAAATCCAATTGGCTGAAAAGCAAATTAAGGAAATGAAAGCGTCTATGGAACACAAAAAAGAAGTGATTTCCGGTTCTAAAGAAAAATTAGAGGCAAAAACTTCGCACCTGAAACATAAAAAAGCCGAACTGAGCGACATCATGGCAGAAACGGAAAAAGAAGAAACCTTCCTTTCCCAAAAATCAGCCGAGTTTGAAGCCCTGATTGAAGAAAGATTATTGGCCGCTTACAAAAGAATCAGAAGTTCCGTGCGCAACGGATTGGCAGTCGTATCGATCGAAAGAGGTGCATCTGCAGGTTCCTTCTTCACGATTCCGCCACAGACGCAAGTGGAAATCGCGGGAAGAAAAAAAATCATCACCGACGAGCACTCCGGAAGAATCCTGGTCGACAGCTCGCTCGCTGAAGAAGAAAGAGAAAAAATGCAACAGCTGTTCGCACAAATCTAAAATACCAGCCTCGTTTTTACGGGGCTTTTTTTATGCAGAAAATAAAGCGTTTCCTACTCGCCAAGACACTCGGCTTCTATCTCAATACTTTGGGTTATTTCAATCCGGAGAAGGCGTCGTTGATGGCATACCGCATCTTCAGCGAGCCGCGCGACGGAAGATTAATCAAAGACCAATTGCCAGAAGTCCTGCTTTCAGGCGAATCGCAGACCTTCAAATATGAGAATGACGACCTGCAAGCTTACGTCTGGAAAGGAAACGACCACATCATCCTGCTCGTCCACGGCTGGGAAAGCAATGCCTCGCGCTGGGAAAAATTGCTGCCCTATCTCCAGAAATCCGGAAGTACGATTGTCGCGATCGATGCGCCGGCCCATGGTTTGTCAGGCGGAAAAGAATTCAATGTCCCAAGGTATTCCGAATTCATCGAGGCTGCCGTACAGCAATTCCATCCGCAGGTTCTGATCGGCCATTCCATTGGCGGCGCGGCCTGCGTTTATTACCAATACAAATACCAGAACCAGAAGCTTGAAAAAATGGTGCTGCTCGGCGCGCCGTCCGATATGAAAAAACTGGCTTCCAATTATATCGAACTGTTGAGCCTGAATGCCAAGACGGCGGCGTTGTTTGAAAACCAGTTCAAAGAGCGGTTCCGCTTTAGTCTCGACGAATTCTCCGGGCAGATTTTCGGTAAGGAAATTAGCCTCAAAGGCATTATCGCACACGACCTGAATGACGAGGTTGTCGCTATCGAGGAAGGCAAAAAAATAGCCGGTTCATGGAAAAACGCCACGTTTATTGAAACCAACGGACTCGGCCACAGCATGCACGGCGACGATTTGTACCAAAAAGTAGCTGGCTTTATATTTAAGGATTAGGAGCTATTCCCGCTGTCCGCTGACACGAGCGTAGCGAATTGGCGAAGCAATCTTTTACGGCTCCGCTGCGCTACGCCGCAAAAGGATGCCGCTTCCATCAGGGCTAGGAACTACTTCATCATTCAACATTTGTTGATCATCATTCAAAATTCAAAAATGTTGAACATCCAATAACGAATAACGAAGTTTGAAGCAATCAACATCTGTAATTAATTCCTAAATTTGCCTCATGGAACTCCAACTCAAAAGACTCAATAAATTCATCGGCGAAACCGGGTTCTGCTCGCGCCGGGAAGCCGACACTTATATCGAACAAGGCCGCGTGACCGTAAACGGAAATCCCGCAGAAATGGGGATGAAAGTCACCAACGACGACGAAGTCCGTATCGACGGCAAGCTCATCCGGGAGAAAAACGAAAAGCCGGTCTATCTCGCTTTCAACAAACCTGCTGGCATCGAGTGTACGACGAACCTGGAAGTACGCGACAACATCGTCGATTATATCAATTACCCGAAACGCATTTTCCCGATCGGCCGACTCGACAAAGCTTCCGAGGGCCTGATTTTTATGACCAACGACGGCGACATCGTCAACAAAATCCTGCGCGCACGCAACAACCACGAAAAAGAATATACCGTAACCGTCGACCGGCCGATCACCGACCGTTTCATTGAGAAAATGGGCAACGGCGTCCCGATTTTAGATACGGTGACGCGAAAATGCAAAGTGGAACAGATCAGCAAATTCACCTTCAAAATAATCCTGACACAAGGCTTAAACCGCCAAATTCGGAGAATGTGCGAATATCTGGGCTATGAAGTGACGGCTTTGAAAAGAATCCGGATCATCAACATTTCACTCG
>DATHGE010000053.1:0-2593 GCA_035317805.1 Flavobacterium sp.
GTCCTGATTGCTGTTTTATTGGTTTCACAAAAGCTGCGCGATACCACGGCGATACTCATTGTCGGACTGATGTTTGGCAGTTTTACGAGCGCATTCGTCGGCGTTTTGACGTATTTCAGTACGGCCGAGCAATTGCAGAAATTCACTTTTTGGTCACTTGGGAATCTCGGGAACTTATCGTGGACATCCATCATCATCCTTTCTATTTCTGTTTTGATCGGATTGGCGCTGAGTTTGGTCAGTATCAAACCTTTGGATGCGCTGCTGCTCGGAGAAAATTACGCCAAAAGCCTGGGATTGAATTACAACAAAATCCAGCTCGTTATCATTTTTGCCACGAGTATTCTTGCCGGAAGCATTACCGCTTTCGCCGGTCCGATCGCCTTTATCGGACTTGCCGTGCCGCACATCGCCAAACTGACTTTCCAAACGAGCAACCATTATATTTTGTTCTGGGGCACTTTGCTTTTCGGCGCAATTATCATGTTGTTCTGCGATATCGTTTCGCAGGCTCCGGGTGGCGATTTCACTTTGCCGATCAATGCGATCACTTCCATTATTGGCGCACCGGTCGTAATCTGGCTGTTGGTACGAAAACGAAAAATGATGGCATGATGGAAAATAAAATCGTCTTACATACCGAAAATCTCAGCATTGGCTATACCAATAAAAAAGCGACGAACACGATCGCTTCGGCTATTAATTTGTCTTTGGAAAAAGGAAAGTTGGTCGCGTTAATTGGCGCCAATGGTATCGGAAAATCCACTTTGCTGCGCACAATAACCGGAATCCAGAAACCGCTTTCGGGAAAAGTTTTCCTTAACGGGAAAGAGATCCACAACCAAACGGCATTGGAACTCGCACAACGCCTCAGCGTAGTGCTTACTGAAAAATTGCCGCCGAGCAACCTGACGGTTTTCGAACTGGTCGCTTTGGGAAGACAGCCTTATACCAATTGGCTCGGAACATTGACTCCTGAAGATTTGGCTAAAGTGAACCATGCTATGGAACTGACGCAAATCACGCATCTTAAAGACCAGAAACACTACGAAATCAGCGATGGACAATTACAGAAAGTTCTCATTGCTCGCGCTCTGGCACAGGATACGCCATTGATTATCCTTGATGAACCGACGACGCATCTGGATTTGCTGCACAAGGCTTCGCTGTTCAAATTACTCAAAAAACTCACGCAGGAAACCGGGAAGTGCATCCTGTTTTCGACGCATGATATCGATATGGCGATCCAGCTCAGCGACGAAATCGCCGTGATGACATCTGAAAAAGTAATCCAGGATTTGCCTTCGAACCTGATTAAAAACGGCATTTTCGATGCGCTTTTCAAAAATGAGAATATTGTTTTTGATGTGGAAAAAGGCAGGTTCATCTTCAAAAACTTGTAACAAAAACCGATAATTCTGAATGGGAGTTGTCCTATCTTTGTTTCAAATAAAAGATAAAGCCATGAAATTTTTGCTACAGATGCTCTTGTTTTTTTGCATCGGAACCACATTTTCCCAAACAAAATATGCCGAACTGACACCTCAGGGTTTTGCACCGGTAACATTTGAAACGCCGAATAAAACCAACGAAAAACTTATAGAAGCTGCACGCGGTTGGGCCGATTATTACAACAAAAAAGGCTATGATGTTTATGACGTGACGGAGAATTCACTCAAAATTGACGCCTGGCGCGAGAATGGCTATTTTACGCGAAGCCTTGGCGAACGCTACGATTTCAATATCAAATACACGCTCCTGATCGATTTTCAGGCGGATAAAAAATATACTTTGACCTTTATCCTCAAAGAAGTCTACAACAAAACGGTGCTCTCCAAAACCACGGTCGCCGATTTCTTTACGCCCGATGGGAAACTCAAGGAAGACTTTGAGGAAGTCAAGCCGTCACTCGAGGCTACGGCGAACAGGATTATGAAATCCTTCGCCGATTTTATAGACAATTAAGGTTTACCGATTATTTCCCTTTCAATAAATTGATGCTCACCGTTGCGATGTCGGCATCGGGAAATCTCCTGAAAACATGCGGGTCGGGGAATAATCCAGCTTCGGAAGCGATTTTGTTGAACACATCGATTTCGACAATATACTGATCCGAAAATCCGTGTGTCGCATCATAAGCCGTCGCGGAAGTTTTGCCCAGATTTGCAGCCGTCAATGCAGGATTTATCGTGTGCAGTTCAATCAAAAGCAACCCAAATTTACTTACATAAGGCGACCATTTCTGCAAATGCTCCAATAAATTATCTTCGACTAAATTATTGCTGATGCGCTTGCCGCGATGCGCGAATGCCCCGGTAGACTGGCTGATTCTTCCATGGGTAACTTTTTTCGGCTCATCCCAAATGCAGTTGTGGTCGAGGAAAGTGCGCACATTGAGCAAATCCTTGAGGTCGATCGTATAGTTTTCCATCAGGTCGTTCGCCAGAATATCCGGACGTCCGATATCACCCCAGATGACTTTGGCCCAGATATCGGCCTTGATCAGGTTGGCGCGGCTGACTTTGAGTGCGGTCTGGTTGTAATCGACGCCGACAAGGAAGAGCGGATATTCATCGAGCATTTTTCCACGCAA
>DATHGE010000054.1:0-4205 GCA_035317805.1 Flavobacterium sp.
ACATTCAATGCTGTTCCGGCCGCTACATTTGCTCCGGGCGTATTGTTTGCAGTAAGGGTTGCCGTCATGACAACAGGAACATGGTCTCCATTCGGGGATGCCTGTGAGATCACTTCTCCGGGAACTGCAGCAAGGTTTACATCGACTGTGCCAACGACAGAATCGACAGCATTTAAAGCTGCGGTTTATCCAAATCCATTTACATCCGAATTCGCCATTGGTGTAACCACATCAAGCGATGAGAATGTTCAGGTGAAAGTTTATGATATGCTTGGCAAACTGATCGAATCAAGAGAAGTCAAGGTATCCGAACTGGATGCACAGAAAGTGGGCGACAGATATCCATCAGGTGTTTACAACGTGATTGTAAGCCAGGGCGATATCGTGAAAACGCTTCGGGTGATCAAAAGATAAACAAGGAGCAGTCTTTTCTGTAAAGGCTGTTTTCATTCTAATAAAAAAGGACCGATGAAAATTCATCGGTCCTTTTTTATTTTTTCTTCTTTTTAGACTTCTCTTTCTTTTTGGCTTTGGCTTTCTTCGCTTTTTCTTTCGCCTTGGCCTTCTTGGCTTTTTCCTTTGCTTTCTCTTTTTTCTTTTTAGCTTTTTCTTTTTCTTTCGCTTTCTGTTTTTTGGCTTTTTCCTTTTCCTTTTTTTCAGACTTGTCTTTTGCTTTCATCTTCTTTGGTTTTTTATCAGTTTTGAGCTGTGTTGATTCATTTGCCGGAGATGTTGTCGTCTCTGGATTTTCTTTCTTATCCACTACAACCTCTTTTACAGGCGCCGCCTTTTTAGTTTCGGGCTTTTTTGCAAGATTCGCCGTTGTTGTTGTTCCTTTTGGCATAACCGCTGTCTTTTTTACAACAGTTGCTGCTGGCGTTCGGGATGTAGTTGTGCGTGCGCGTGCTATCGGGGTGGTTCGCGGTTTACTTGCTGGCTGCGTTCCCGAAACTGTTTTGGTTAGAGCAGTTTCCTGTGTAACCTGCCCTGCCGCAATATCTGAACCCTTAATGATATTAGGAGTTTGTTCTGCGGCGTTTTCTGTAGTTTTCTTAATTGGTTCTGACATGGAGGTGCGATTTTATTTTAAAAATACTTTTGTGATTTTTGCCAATATGGCCTTATCAACAACTTTACATTAACAAATGTACTTCTTTAAATCATTCGCCAATGTTAAGTTTTCGTGATCCCATTGTGTCGTGATCTGAAATTGGCGCTTGCCTTTAAACGAAATGAATCTCAAAAAACACTTCGCAATCAAAAAGACAACTGTAAATTGTTGATTTTTTTAAAGCCTTCTTCAGAAACGGAAAAGGTTTTTTCATAAGTTAGCACCAAATTACAAATCAGGACGTTATCCTTAAAAACAGTTATGAATCTGATCCATAAAATCAAATCTTACTTTATCAGGCACGATTTCCATTTGTGGAAGGATTTTGATTATGACGGTTATGAGTTGAAATTTATTGAACTTGATGAGGAAACATTGCTCGAGATCGGGCATTTCATAAAGAAAAACCTCAATGAAAGTGCGAAGGCTTACGACGACAGGTTCCGTCTCAAAGAAAGTACGGTTACCATTTGCGAATCGCTCGATGAGCTGTTGCCGCTCATCAGGGAAGCCATTAGGGCCGATTTTAAGGAAACCACGATCCAGAGCCTGGAACACAATTGGCAATTCCAATACTTTGTAAACGACCACAATTCGAGTAAAAATACGATTTGCGTTTCCAATGGGCTGACTTCCATTGACGGGTCGGCCAAAAATTGCATCTACACAGTCGCTTCCATCAGGAAATACAAGAATAAATATTATTATTGGAACAGCCTGAATTAGCTTTTCCCAATGTATCCTGGCTTAAAGCCAATTTGACACATTTATCTTTTGAGTGAAAAATGCGATTTAAATTCTTTTTCAAATCCAAGCTTGTCACTGTAAAATAAGGTAAACCAATAATCCGTTGCCGGAAGCGGATTCCCGTTAAAAGTTCCATCCCAACCCGAAGTGTCTGATGGCTTCAGCGTTTTTAATAATTTACCATAGCGGTCAAAGATGTAAATTCTCGATTGTGACTGTTCTGACAAGCCACCGATATTCCAGAAATCGTGATAGCCATCGCCATTTGGTGTAAAGAAATGAGGGTAATTAAGAACTGTTATGTGAAGCAGTAATCGCGTACACCCATTGTTATCGGTGACTAAAATGTCATGCTCGCCGTTATCTGCATTAAAAAACTGATTGCTTTCCTGTGGCAAACCATCGTCCATTTGGAATTGATAAAAACCGGAACCTCCTGTAACGAGAACCGTTACTATTGGATTATCCGCAAAATCGGGAGTCACCATCGCCGTTGCGGAAGCAGTCGCAGAAACGCCCACAAGCGAATGAGCCGTCGCCGTGCAACCTGTCGCTGTGTTTGTAACGACGACTTCATAATTCCCGCCTTCTGTCGCCAAATGTGTATTTGTTGTCGTCGGTAAAAGATTTCCATCAAGCGTCCAGCTGAAACTATAGCCACTGTTTGGAATGCCGCAATAAAGACTTGCCGGATTCAAGACCTGATTAGTCGTGTTATCGATGCATATAAACTGGTCCTGCAAAATCGGTTTAGGCAATTCATTTACAACAACCAACAGATTGACGGATGAGGCACACTGACCGGGATTCGGGGTAAAAACATAACTGCCGCTAACGGTATTGCTAATTGTGGCAGGATTCCAGATTCCGGAAATTCCATTCGGCGATATTGCGTTCAACGTTGGAACAGCACTTCCTTCGCAAATGGAAAGCGTGGTCAGAAAGTCAGGAATGGTAAGACTGCCGACCGATACATTTAATGTCACATTCGACGCGCACTGTCCTGGATTCGGGGTAAAAACATAACTGCCGCTAACGGTATTGCTGATTGTGGCCGGGTTCCAGATTCCGGAAATTCCATTCGGTGATATCGTGTTCAAAGTCGGAACAGTACTGCCGTTGCAAATAGAAAGCGAAGTAGCGAAATTTGGCACTATCGAATTATTTATCGTGACATTCAAAGTCATATTAGAAGCACATTGGCCTGTATTCGGGGTGAAAATATAAGTACTGCTTACCGTATTGTTAATTGCTGCAGGATTCCACGTCCCGGTAATCCCATTTGGGGAAGTCGCATTCAAAACCGGGACTGTGTCGCCGCTGCAAATAGTAAGTGCAGTTGCGAAATTTGGGACGGCCAGGCTGTTCACTGTCACATTCAAAGTTACATTGGAAGCACATTGACCGGGATTCGGGGTAAAAATATAATTACCGCTTACCGTATTACTGATTGCTGCAGGATTCCAGACTCCAGTAATCCCATTTGGCGAAGTCACATTCAAAACCGTAACAGCATCACCGTTGCAAAGTGACAATGTTGTGGCGAAATTTGGCACTACCAGGCTGTTCACTATCACATTTAAAGTTACATTGGAAGCACATTGCCCGGGATTCGGTATGAAGATATAACTGCCACTGGCGGTATTGCTTATTATGGTGGGATTCCAGACTCCGATAATCCCATTTGGTGAGGTCGCGTTCAAAACCGGAACGGCATCGCCGCTGCAAATAGTGAGCGTAGTCGCAAAATTGGGTACCACCTGGTTACTTACCGTTACATTCAAAGTCAAATTGGAAGCACATTGCCCGGGATTTGGTGTGAAGATATAACTGCCGCTAGCAGTATTGCTGACCGTGGCCGGGTTCCAGATTCCGGTAATCCCATTTGGCGAAGTCACATTCAAAATCGGGACTGTGTCGCCGCTGCAAATGGTAAGTGCAGTTGCGAAATTTGGCACTACCAGGCTGTTCACTGTCACATTCAAAGTTACATTAGAAGCACATTGACCTACACTCGGCGTAAAAATATAACTGCCGCTAACGGTATTGCTGACCGTGGCTGGGTTCCAGACTCCGGTAATCCCATTTGGCGAAGTCACATTCAAAACCGGAACAACATCACCATTACATATGGTAAGTGCTGTCACAAAATTCGGCACCACCTGGCTACTTACCGTCACATTTAAAGTCACATTGGAAGCACATTGTCCGGGATTCGGTATGAAGATATAACTGCCACTGGCGGTATTGCTTATTATGGTGGGATTCCAGACTCCGATAATCCCATTTGGTGAGGTCGCGTTCAAAACCGGAACGGCATCGCCGCTGCAAATAGTGAGCGTAGTCG
>DATHGE010000055.1:0-6887 GCA_035317805.1 Flavobacterium sp.
CGTCAGCCCGACGGCTATGAATATTCCCAGGCGAACTTTAAAATTTTGTGATCTTTCCATTTTATTTCTTATTTAATTCTACGTTTTGGCCTTTAAAAAAAGAGCTGATGTATTCATCGGAATCTTTCTCAAATTCTGTAAGATTGCCGTTTTTATACACTTCGCCGTCCTTGAGCATGATAATCCGGTCGGCGACGGTGCGCACACATTCCATATCGTGCGTGATGACAATTGAAGAAGTTTTGTACTTTTTCTGGATGTCATTAATCAGCATGCTGATCTCATTTGATGTTACAGGATCGAGTCCGGTTGTCGGTTCGTCATACAGAATGATATCCGGATCGACGATAATCGTACGCGCCAGGCTGATCCTTTTCCGCATTCCGCCCGACAATTCCGATGGCATCTTATTTAAAGCTTCGGCGAGGCCCACATTTTCGAGCACTTCATTTACCTTCGCTGAAATTTCTGCTTCCGACAGTCCTTTTTTAATGCGTCGCAGCGGAAATTCGAGGTTTTCGCGGACGGTCATCGAATCATACAGTGCGCCGCTCTGGAACAGGAATCCGATCCTTTTCCGCACGTCGTCGAGTTTTCCCTTCTCAAGCGTGTTGACATCCTCCCCGAAAACTTCTATTTCCCCGGCATCGGCTTTCAAAAGCCTGACAATGCATTTGATAAGCACTGATTTCCCGGTCCCGGATTTCCCGAGAACGACCAGGTTTTCCTCTTTCTGCAGCGACAGCGAAATGTTTTTCAAGACCTCTTTCGTTCCGAAACTCTTTTTGAGATTTCGGATTTCGATTACCGATTCTGTATTCTTAGTCTCCTTTTTCATAATAAATCGGTTATCTGTACGGCGATCAGGTCAACAAAAATCACAAGCAATGAAGCCATGACCACGGCCGAGTTGGCGGCAATCCCGACGCTTTCGGTTCCGTTTTTGGCATTATAGCCTTTGTAGCACCCTGTTAAACTAATGACCAATCCGAAGAAGAAACTTTTGATAAAAGCCGGGATAAAATCCATAAACTCCACATCGCGGAAAGCCTGTGTGACAAACAATACCGCGCTTACGTCGCCTTTAATATTCGCGGCGGCCCAACTTCCGAGGATTCCGAGTGCATCGGCATAAAGCGTCAATAAAGGAATCATCAGCGTTGCCGCGAAAACCCTTGGCACAATGAGGAATTTTATGGGGTTTGTAGAAGAAACTTCCATGGCGTCGATCTGTTCGGTAACGCGCATCGAACCCAGCTCCGCTCCCATTCCCGATCCGATTTTTCCCGCACAGATCAAGGCGGTGATTACCGGCCCCATTTCCCTGATGAGCGAAATCGTGACCATACTCGGCAGCATATTTACGGCACCGAAATTAACCAGCACCGGACGCGACTGGATCGTGAGCACCAAACCGATGATGACTCCGGTTATGGAAATCAGCGCGAGCGACTTGTTGCCGATCTGGAAACACTGCTTCAGGAATTCCCTGAATTCGAAACCGCGTGAGAACGTATTCCGGAATACCTGCCCGACGAACAGAAATACATCGGCGAGGTCTGTGAAAAACTTTTTGGCGCTCAGCGTGTGCTCTAATGAAGTATCGGTGAGTGCGATCGTGCGGGTGCGCGCATAATTCTTTACTTTTTTATAGGGTTTCATATTTCTTTTTCTTCGTTTGTGGTCGTTTCTGTAAATATTTTGACCTGCCCTTCCTGATCTAAACCGATCGTATTGCTTGAATCGTCCGAGTAGAGCGGGAATCTTATGCGGTGCCATTCGTAAGTCTTGGGCAAATCGTCACCCATGAGATAGCCCCAGGGTTCCAGGGGTTCGATGCTGTCGAAAATTACCTTGAGGATGGCAATAACGGGAATCGCGAGGAACATACCTGAAAATCCGCCGATTGCGCCGCCGATGATAATCCCGACGATAGAAACCAGCGCATTGATCTGGACTTTTGAACTCACAATCATCGGGACCAATAAGTTGTTATCGATAAGCTGTACGACGATATTCACGACGATGACACCAACAATGATCGACAAATCTGCCGATCCGGTAAGTGATGCGACAATGCTGATGAGGCCGGCAATGGTGATTCCGATGTAAGGGATCAGGTTTAAGATTCCTGTGATTACGCCAAGCAGAATCCAATATTTCAAACCGATAATCATAAACCCGATGGATGTAAGTACGGAAACGATGACCATTTCAATAAGCAAACCGAGTATGTAACTTTGCACAGAGACCTTGATCTGCCCTAAAATAGTCCGCAATTTCGCATGGTGGTCGGCATGGAAAAGCTTGCTGAGGAATTTGATGAAATGATTCCTGTATAATAAGAATAAAAACGTGTAAATCGGAATCAGGATCAGGTTCATGAAAACATCCGTAAAGGACGTCAGCGTGGTTCCGACCAATTGTTTGCCGGTCGCCATGGAGTCTTTCGTGGCATCATCTATAAATTTTTTCTGCTCGCGTTTGCTCAGGTTAAAATTGTCGTGTACGATTTCCTGCAGGTGGTTGAAATGGATCGTAAGATTGTTTTTGATTTTCCCCCAGTCGTCCGCCATATCGGTTACCTGAACGGAAATAAAGTAAAAGATTCCGATAAAAAAAGTGACGAACAAAAGTACGGCAACCATGACGGCGATCACATTCGGCAACTTCAGTTTCAGGTTCAGGAAAACAACCACCGGCCGCAGCAAAATTGCGAAAAGCACAGCCATTAATAAAGGGATGATGATGTCCTGGCCATAATAGAAAATCACGATAATGGAGATCAGGCTCATTAGCGTAAATGCCAGCTTTGCATAAAATGGAAATTTTAAGGTAGTGTTCATCGCAATGTCTCGTTCGTTGGTTAGCCAAAATTGGTCATTAAACCCCAAAGACCGATTACATCACGTTTTTTATATGTTATAAAATTACCATTATTAAAATTTAGCGCCTGAATACCGATTCATAGTGGGAAATCCAGTTCTGTGGCGTCATTTTTTTGGCCAGTTCCGCAATCAGGCCAAACGGAATATCGTCCATCTTCTTAAACCGAATGCAACTTTTCCCCATATCCAGTTTTGTTTTGGCGTGTTTTGGATATTCGGAAACGAACCAATCGAGCAATTTCGGGTCGGCGTAAATTCCCATATGGTACAAAGCGATGAAATTTTTCTGTGAAGCGATGTTGATAAATCCCAGCGGCAGCCTAGGATCGCAATGATAGCCCGGAGGATAAGTAGTATGCGGAATCACATAGCCGATCATTCCGTAATACATGATTTCATCGAAGCCTTCAGGAAGATTCTGCAATAGCGCATTTCGCAGTTTCGCAAACGCCTCTTTTCTTCCATCTGGTAATTGTTCGAGGTATTCGCCTACTGTTTTTGCTGAAGACTGCATGATAAATTACTGGTTTTCTTGCGGTTGATAAGACGTTAAAGATAGGTTAATTCATCTAAAAAAAGAAGCGGGTCTGTATTAAAATCTTAAATTTAAACACAACAACCAAAAATATTTGTCATGAAAAAATTCGTTTTTACAGCCGTCATATGCTTTGCATTTACGCTCTTCGCTTCTGCCCAGGTGGAAGTGCAAAAAGACAATCCGCAGGATGAGATTCAGGACAAAGCACAACAGGAACCGCCAAGACAAACACAGCGCGAAACTGAACAGAATGCCAAACGCGCCGCAGAGAACGACTTCCAGAAAAAGAAAATGCAGGAGGCCAAAGACAAGCAGGAAGCCAAACGAAAAGCCATGAAGGAAAAGGCCAAAAGCAAAGAACAGGTAGAAAAATCCAAATAATAACGAATAAATCAAACGCCGAATCCTCAGGAAACGGCGTTTTTTTTATTGGAAAATTTCCATAACTTTAAGCCTCTAAAATAATCACAGTCATGAAATATATTTTACTTACGCTAGCCCTGATTTCCATGCAATTTTCAAACGCACAACTCAAGCCCAAAGCCTATAAAGACGGCAAGCAAATCCTCAATGGGTTTTCAATCCTTCCAAACGCAAGGCTCAAAACCGCACCCGGAGTACTGATCCTTCCCGCCTGGAAAGGCATCGACAACCATTCGAAAGAAACCGCTGAAAAGCTCGCAAAACTGGGCTATTTTGCGTTCATCGCCGATATTTACGGCGAGGGGAATTATCCCAAAAATAACGAAGAAGCCGGGAAACAGGCCGGATATTACAAAACGAATTATGTCGAATACCAAAAAAGGATCGCGCTGGCTTTAGACCAACTGGTCAATATGGGCGCCAACAAGGAGAAAATCGTCATCATGGGTTATTGCTTTGGCGGAACCGGGGCACTTGAAGCCGCAAGAAGCAATATGTTTGTTAAGGGCGTCGTTTCTTTTCATGGCGGATTGGCCAGGGATGCTTCGCGGAAGATTACAGCCATCAAGTCCAAGGTACTCGTTTGCCACGGTGCCGATGATCCGTATCAATCTGCGGAGGAAATTACGGCGTTCCAACAGGAAATGCGTACCGCAAAGGCCGACAGGCAAATGGTTTATTATGCCAATGCCGTTCATGCCTTCACCGATCCTGAAGCCGGGACCGACAATTCTAAAGGCGCGGCTTATAATGAAAAGGCCGACAAACGCTCGTGGCAACTTTTCGTGAGTTTCCTGAAAGAAGTCTTAGAATAATTGCTATTTTTAAGGCTTTAGAAACAAGCTAGATTTATGGGGAAACACCAACTCAGAGAAGACAAAACATGCCTCAACTGCCGGCACGTCGTTGAAAGAAGATATTGCCCGAACTGCGGCCAGGAAAATACCGACAGCAGGAAGACTTTCCACCATCTTTTTATCCACTTTTTTGAGGATTTGACGCATTATGAGAATGCTTTCTGGAAAACCATCCGGAATTTACTTTTCAGGCCGGGATCGTTAACACGCGAATATCTATCAGGGAAAAGGCTGTCCTATCTCGCTCCGGTAAGGCTTTATATATTTATCAGTTTTGTCACTTTTTTGTTGATGGGCATTTTGCCGCACAAGGAAAGTAAAGATGAAAACAATTTAAAATTTTATGGCACCCAAAAAGAGGTCGTAAAATCTAAAGAAGCACAGGCGAAAGAATCGAAGCAGGCCATGGATACTTTACGGACCATCGCTAAAAAAGACGGGCTCGAAATTGGTGATTACAAATCCATCAGGCAATTCGATTCGATCCAGAACGCATTACCCGAAGCGAAAAAAGTGACCGGTTTGCGCAAATGGGCCGAACGCAGACTGGCGAGCATCCGTGAATCTACCACGCCAGAAGAATTCCGGGAAAAATTTACCGAATCCATTGTGCATAATATCCCGAAGGCACTTTTCCTGTACATGCCGTTTTTTGCTTTTTTCATCTGGCTTTTCCATGACAAGAAGCGCTGGTATTACTTCGACAGCGGGATTTTTACACTGCATTATTTTTCGTTTATACTGCTTACGCTGACGATTTACCTGATGCTCGACAGCGCAACCTCCTATATCAGCGAAGACCTCAATAGCTTTATTGCGATTTTTGTGTTCATCATGATGATTTGGTGGTTCTTCTATTTTTTCCGCTCGCACCGCAGGTTTTATGAGGAAAGCAAATTGGTATCGCGGCTCAAAAGTTTCGGGCTGTTTGTCATCAATATGTTCTTCCTGATTTTCTTCATGGTTGGGCTCATGCTATATACGGCGCTCAATATTCATTAATTTTCTTTTTTCAGGAAACATTAATTCCTTATGTTTGACTAAATTCTAATTTTATGAAGAAAATTGCGCTTGTTCTTTCCGCACTGGTACTGATTTCATGCAAAAACACCAAAAGTGTCGTATCGGCTGACAATTCCGACGCGACGAAATACATGAACACCATTACCGCTGCCGAATTAAAAACCCATTTGTACATTGTCGCAGGCGATGAGATGCAAGGCCGTGAAACCGGATCTGAAGGGCAAAAGAAAGCCGGGCAGTACCTTATAAACCAGTACAAATCGGATAAGATTCCGTTTCCTGTTGGCGCTGAAAGTTATTACCAGAAAGTACCTGCCGATTTTATGAACAAGAAATCCCGGGGCGAAACATTGCCCGATTCGGAGAATATCTGGGCATTTATCAAAGGTTCTGAAAAGCCTGAGGAAATCGTCGTGGTTTCGGCACATTATGATCATGTCGGAATGAAAAACGGCCAAATCTACAACGGTGCCGATGACGACGGTTCGGGAACGGTCGCGCTGCTCGAAATCGCACAGGCATTCGAAATCGCTAAAAAAGAAGGCCACGGACCGAAACGCTCCATTCTAATCCTTCATGTAACCGGCGAAGAGCACGGATTACATGGTTCGCGCTACTATTCCGAAAATCCGCTTTTCCCTTTGGCCAATACGGTTGCAGATGTCAACATCGATATGATCGGACGCCGCGACGACCTGCATCCGCAGACTAGTGATTATGTGTACAGCATTGGCGCAGGCCGGCTTTCTACAGATCTGTACAATATTACCGAAGAAGCCAATAAAAAATACACGCACCTTACCATCGATTACAAATACGATGCACTCGACGACCCAAACCATTTCTACTCGCGTTCCGACCATTATAATTTTGCCAAACACGGAATCCCGGTGGTTTTTTTCTTTAACGGAACGCATCCCGATTACCACCAGCCCGGCGATAAGCCCGATAAAATCGAATACAGCGCTTTGGCAAAAAGGGCGCAACTGGCATTTGTGACCGCATGGGAACTGGCCAATCGCGAGAGTCGCATTATTGTTGATAAGGACGGGAAATAATCCGGGGCATCAATTATAAATGACATTTTAAAAACACTTCCGCGCAACCGGGAGTTTTTTTTTGTAACATTTTACCTTTATCGGAATCCAAACTGAAATC
>DATHGE010000056.1:0-3115 GCA_035317805.1 Flavobacterium sp.
ATTTTCGCCGATTACCAACGCTGGCAATTGGAACTGGAAAGGGAACCTACCCAGTTTATCACCAAAAACGCATTCAGATACTTGCAGCAATCAAAGGACGCTTTGTCCAATTATATCGGGTGCAGCAGCGAAGACTTTTTCTTTACGCCAAATCCAACCTTTGCCATCAATGTCATCATGCGAAGCCTTATACTGGAGCCGGGCGATGAAATCCTTGCCTCGGACCACGAATATGGTGCGATGGACAGGACATGGAATTTCTACTGCAAAAAATCCGGGGCAAAATATGTGAAACAGCAAATAGCATTGCCGATCGTTTCCAAAGAACAAACGCTGCAACAATTCTGGAGCGGCTGCACATCAAAAACAAAAGTCGTTTTCCTAAACCACATGTCGAGCGCGACAGCATTGATTTTTCCCGTAAAGGAAATCTGCGAAAAGGCTAAATCGCTGGGGCTGATCGTTATCATTGACGGCGCGCATGTACCCGGACATATCGATTTGAATATCCGGGAACTCAATCCCGATTTTTATACAGGAACCACACACAAATGGATGCTTACGCCAAAAGGCAGCTCATTTCTCTATGTGAAAAAGGAATTCCAAAACCAGCTTGATCCCTTGGTGGTGAGTTGGGGCTATGAGAGTGAAAACCCGGGAGCGAACAGGTTTCTGGATTATCACGAACATCAGGGCACTAGAGACATCTCAGCTTATCTGACAACTCCCGTTGCCATCGCTTTTTTAAATGAAAACAACTGGAAGGAACAGTCTCAGCGATGCAAAAAAATGATTTTGGACAATTACCAAAGCTTTTGCGATTTGATGGGGACGAATCCGATTTGCCCGGTCACATCCGAATTCCTGGGGCAAATGTGCAGCATTCCAATCCGCACCGAAAAACCAGCCGAACTAAAAGAACTGCTGTTTAACAAATACCGGATCGAAATCCCGGTCATGAAAATTGGCAGCCATACTTTTATAAGGATTTCACTAAATGGCTACAATTCGCAAAAGGATCTCGACACATTGGGAGCCGCGCTAATTGAAATAAAAGCAACCACTGATTTTCTGAAATAGCCAAAAATCAATCACTTACGCCAAATTATCAGCACACCGAATAAATAATTTTGTATTATTGCAGACTAACATTGAAAATGCCATGAAAAAAATATTACTTTTTATACTCTTATTGGCTTCGCTATCTGTGTTTTCACAAAGAACCTGTAGCACGAACGAAAAAGTCGAGGTGCTTAAAAACAGCGTTCCGGGTTTTGCCGCGCACCATCAGGAAACCATGGATTACATCCACAATCCTCAGAATCCGCAAACATTGTTCAACAAGAATCCAAATAACCCGGCGGTAGTGGTCACCATTCCCGTTGTTTTTCATGTCTTGTATAAGAATGCGACGCAAAATGTCAGCGATGCACAGATACAGTCGCAACTGACCGTGCTCAATCAGGATTTCAGGAAACTCAATGCCGATTTCAGTTCGGTTGTCCCGTCCGCATTCCAACCGCTTGGCGCCGATATGGAAATTGTCTTCTGTAAAGCAACCAGAACGCCAGCCGGAGCGGCATCAAACGGAATTACAAGAAAATCGGTAGCGGCCGCATTTGATTTTGAATTCAATTATTACACGGCAACAGGCGAACAGGCCTGGGACACGACCAAATACCTCAATATCTGGATCGGGAATTTTGCAGACGCCAACATCCTCGGATTTGCATATCCGCCATCGGCGGCAGGATTGGCCAACGACGGACTTTGTATCAGCTATAAATATTTCGGGACAACGGGAACTGCAACTGCGCCATTCAATAAAGGAAGAACCGGAACACACGAAATCGGACACTACTTCGGAGTGGATCATCCCTGGGGCGCCGATGGCAGCTTTTGTAATGAAGGGGCGAACAGCGATGAAGTGGCCGATACGCCAGCGACAAACAACCCATATTTCGGATGCCCGTCATTTCCAAGCAATACCAATGCCTGCACGACAACGGCAAACGGTTCGATGTTTATGAATTATATGGATTATGCGGATGATGCCTGTATGGCGTTTTTTACTGCCGGACAAAAAGTGCTCATGCAGAATACGCTGGCCGGACCAAGGTTAAGCTTGCTCAACTCAAACGGCTGTTCCACTTTAGGGTTGGATGAATTTGCAGCTGTAAATGCCATTGCAGTTTATCCAAATCCGGTTTCGCAATATTTTATGATCACATCCCCGCAAGTTGAGATTGATGAAGTCGAGATTTTCGATAACATCGGAAGATTGGTGAAAACGCAAAAACTCGTGAAGTCGAACAACACCGTTAAGGTGGAAGAATTGCCATCCGGAGTGTATTATTTAAGGATTTACAACGAAGGGAAATTCCTCAAATCTGATAAGGTGATTAAGAAATAATCAGAAATAAACTTAAAAAAAATCCCGGATAATCAGTTATCCGGGATTTTTTTATTTTCCGCCATTCGCCTGAAGATCCGCAAGGCAATGAGCGTCGAGCTGCGGTACATTGCCGCCAAGCATCATATCGACGACGTTGTTGTTTTCGACCGCCCAATACATGAGGCAGTTTTGGTTGTCGCAATGTTTGTCATGCGCTTCATCAAGATGTTCGGTTTGCATTGGCGAACCCAGATCCACCAGTCCCAGAAGATGGCCCACCTCATGCAGGATTACGGTGGTTTCCAAATCGGTACGGTCCGGTTCGGTAATCGAATCGCTCATGTTTTTGATGGTACTTTCATACATCACAAAAGAAGTGTTGCGATAGGCGGAGCCCAGGATAAAACTCGATTCGGTATCTGAAGGCGTACCGCCGTCTGCAAAAAACATATACATGGTCAGGATATTTCCGGCGTTGTATTTTGTGCGGTATAAGGTTTCCACATTCGCCACCTCATTGATATCGTATGGCGCCAGTCCCGGACTCGGAATTTCCCTTTCGAGAATCGTGATGCCGTCCGGTTTGTTGAGACGCGCTTCCATGAAACTTTTAAGGTTGACCAGGGTCTGTGCGTTTGGACGGAAATTTGCCACATAACAAACTTCAATTACCAAACCGGTATATTTAGAATCCGAAAGGAAATCATTGGCGCTGCTTCC
>DATHGE010000057.1:0-6159 GCA_035317805.1 Flavobacterium sp.
GAAGTCAATGTTAATGAGGAACTGGAAACTACTGTTATTGTTCCGCCTAAACTGGCTGACGCACATCCGCCTGTAGTCGTAACCATATAGTTGTAAACACCCGTCGTCGTTGGCGAGCCGAAAATAGTCATAACGCCGGTGGCAACGTTAAAAGCGCCAACAATTCCGGCCGGCAATCCTGTCACGGTCGAGCCGGTCGCGCCATTGCCGGCAAAATATTCAATATTTACAATCGGCGTATTGACACAAACGGTTTGGTTAGTCGTGGCGGCTGCCGATGTTAGTAATAAATTCGCATTGGGATTTACAGTAATTGTCCCTATTAAACTGGCAGAGGAACATCCGCCCGAAGTTGTTATCATGTAATTAAAAAGTCCCGGGCTTGTTGGCACACCGCTTACTGTATAAGTCCCGCCTACAAACGTCCCCGTAACTCCGGGAGGAAATCCGCCGGAACTGATTGTGGCACCCGTCGCGCTGTTCCCAACCGTATAAACAATATTCGTGATCGGCGTATTGATGCAGACATTCTGATTACTTGTGCCGGCCGGCGAGCTTAACGAAACCGTTGCTTCCGGACTTACAGTTATAGTTCCGGACAAAGAAGTTGCAGAACATGGACCGTAAGTAGTAACAGTGTAACTAAATGGACCCGCAGCGGTCGGCGCGCCGCTAATGGTGAAATTACCTCCTGCAAAAGTACCGGTGATTCCAGTCGGCAGGCCGGTTACTGTTGCCCCGGTAGCGCTACCGCCAACAGTATAAACGATATTATTTATTGGTTGATTGATGCAAACCGACTGGCTGGTCGTTGGAGGAGCAGAACTAAGTGCTATCGTCGAATTTGGATTTACTGTAATGTTTCCGACCAAAGTTGTAGCACACTCCCCGCCAACAGTGGTTACCGTGTAGTTAAAAGGGCCTGGAGTATTCGGCGATCCGCTGATTGTAAATACATTACCGGAAAGCGCAGACGTGAGTCCCGGAGGCAAACCAGTTGCTGTTGCCGATGTTGCGCCATTGCCAATAACATAAGTGATATTGGCAATGGCGGTATTGATACAAACATATTGATTGCTAGTTGCAGCCCCTGAAGTCAGTTGCAATGTCGCACAATCGACTGTTTTTGAAAAAGGTGGATTTTCATTTGGATTGTTTGGATTCGCAAATCCATTCATCTGAAATAATACAATCACTAAGAGGAAGTAATATTTTTTCATGTTGCAATTTTTGGTGTGACGTAAAAATATCTTTTTTTTCCATACCATTTACATTTCCCAAATTATCCAAACATATATTGTATGTCTTTTTTGAAACCGCTATATTTGCGTCCATAAATTGAATACGATGATCAAGATTACACTACCCGACGGTTCGGTAAAAGAGTTTGAATCCGGCGCAACTCCGATGGATGTTGCCAAAAGCATTAGCGAAGGTTTGGCCAGAAACGTGATTTCTGCTTCCTTTAATGGTACGACGGTTGAAACGGAAACGCCTTTAACGATCGACGGTTCATTGGTTTTATTTACATGGAATGACGATAACGGAAAAAAAGCTTTCTGGCATTCCACTTCGCACGTATTGGCGCAGGCGATTACCGAAATGTATCCCGATGCCAAATTGTCGATCGGGCCTGCGATTGAGAAAGGTTTTTATTATGATGTGGATTTTGGCGATGAGACGATTTCGGATGCCGATTTCAAAAAGATCGAAGACCGCGTACTCGAAATCGCGCGCGAAAAGCACGAATTCACAATGCGCTCGTCGTCAAAGGCTGATGCGCTCGCTTTCTATAAAAAAGAAAACAATCCTTATAAGGTAGAGCTGATCGAAAACCTCGAAGACGGAACGATCACTTTCTGCGACCATTCGACTTTTACCGATCTTTGCCGCGGCGGACACATTCCGAATACCGGAATCATCAAAGCGATGAAAATCATGAGCGTGGCCGGAGCTTACTGGCGCGGTGACGAGAAAAACAAACAGCTCACAAGGGTTTACGGCATCTCTTTCCCAAAACAGAAAGATTTAACCGATTACCTCGAATTGCTCGAAGAAGCCAAACGCCGCGACCACCGCAAATTGGGAAAAGAACTCGAATTGTTCGCCTTCTCCCAAAGAGTCGGGCAAGGCTTGCCATTGTGGCTTCCGAAAGGCGCCGCACTTCGCGACCGTCTCGAGCAATTTTTGAAAAAAGCACAGAAAAAAGCCGGATACGAACAGGTCGTGACGCCGCACATCGGGCAAAAGGAATTGTATGTGACTTCGGGACATTACGCCAAATACGGCGCCGACAGTTTCCAGCCGATCCATACGCCGGCAGAAGGCGAAGAATTTTTGCTGAAGCCGATGAACTGTCCGCACCATTGCGAAATTTACAATGTAAAGCCTTGGTCTTACAAAGATTTGCCGAAACGCTATGCGGAATTCGGTACCGTTTACCGATACGAACGATCGGGAGAATTGCACGGATTGACACGCGTCCGCGGATTTACGCAGGACGACGCGCACATTTTCTGTACGCCCGACCAATTGGATGAAGAGTTCAAAAAAGTCATCGATTTGGTTTTATATGTTTTCGGAAGCCTGGGCTTTGAAAACTTTACCGCGCAGATTTCACTCAGAGATCAGGTAAACCGCGACAAATATATCGGTTCCGACGAAAATTGGGAAAAAGCTGAAAACGCGATCATCAGCGCCGCAAAAGATAAAAACCTCAATACCGTTGTAGAATATGGCGAAGCCGCTTTCTACGGCCCGAAACTCGATTTCATGGTCAAGGATGCGCTTGGCAGACAATGGCAATTGGGGACGATCCAGGTCGATTACAACCTTCCGGAGCGTTTCGATCTGACGTATAAAGGTTCTGATAATGAGCTGCACAGGCCTGTGATGATTCACCGCGCGCCTTTTGGTTCGATGGAGCGTTTTATCGCAATTCTGCTCGAACATACCGCAGGAAATTTCCCGCTTTGGCTGATGCCCGAACAGGCTATAATCTTGTCTTTGAGCGAGAAATATGAAAATTATGCCAAAAAAGTTTTAGAATTGCTGGAAAATCACGAAATTCGCGCCCTAATTGACAACCGAAACGAAACGATCGGCAAGAAAATCCGGGACGCAGAAATGCAGAAAACCCCGTTTATGCTGATTGTCGGAGAGGAAGAAGAGAAAAACGGAACCATTTCAATCCGCCGTCACGGACAGGAAGGAAAAGGGAATATCACCGTTACAATCGACGAATTCGCGAAAATTGTCAATGAGGAAATCAGCAAAACATTAAAAACATTTAACGTTTAACAATTAAATAATAAAGTCATAGCAATAAGAAGCAACAAGGGTTACCAACCCAGAGTAGAAAAAAAAGACGCACACAGGATCAACCAGCACATTCGTGGTGTCCAGGAAGTGAGACTTGTAGGTGAGAACATTGAGCCGGGGCTTTTCAAACTTTCCGACGCATTGAGAATGGCCGACGAGCAGGAACTGGATTTGGTGGAAATTTCCCCGAACGCAGATCCGCCGGTTTGTAAAATCATGGATTATAAGAAATTCGTGTACGAACAGAAGAAACGTGACAAGGCGCTTAAGGCAAAATCTACGCAGGTAGTGGTGAAGGAGATCCGTTTCGGGCCTCAGACCGATGAGCATGATTATGAGTTTAAAAGAAAAAATGCCGAGAAATTTCTCAAGGAAGGCGCGAAACTAAAAGCGTTCGTGTTTTTCAAAGGACGTTCGATCATTTATAAAGACCAGGGACAGATCTTATTGTTAAGATTGGCGACTGATCTCGAAGAGCACGGAAAAGTGGAAGCGATGCCGGTGCTTGAAGGAAAGCGGATGATTATGTTCATCGCGCCGAAGAAAAAGAAGTAGTGAGCGGAAGGCAGCATTCGGATTGCAGATAGCAGTTTTGAAAGCAGATGCCTAGCCCCGATTGAAGTGGAAATCCTTTTTTATCGTCAGTTCGAGTAGCCTGCAAGGCGTATCGAGAACCGATAAAAAAGATTGCAACGGAAAGCGGGAAATTGCTTCAAAAAAAAATAGTTGGGTAGCCGGAACAGATTGCTTCGTGCCTCGCAATGACAGAAAAGTAAGTAAGTTAAATTAAATAAATCAGGACAAGATGCCTAAAATGAAAACCAAATCCAGCGCCAAGAAACGATTCAAAGTTACGGGCTCAGGAAAGATTAAAAGAAAGCATGCTTTCAAAAGTCACATTCTGACTAAGAAATCTAAAAAACGTAAACTCGCGTTGACACACTCGACATTGGTTCACAAAACAGATGAGAAAAGCATCAAACAACAATTGAGAATCATTTAATTATCAATTATTAATTGTTAATTATCAATTATTTTCTAGGTTACAAATTATTCAATAACCTTGGAGTTTGGCCTTAAGTTCCCTTGATTCAATTCGGGACGCCAGCTACAAAAAAACATTAAAATTATGCCAAGATCGGTAAATTCAGTTGCTAAGAGAGCACGCAGAAAAAAAATAATGAAGCAAGCCAAAGGTTTCTTTGGCCGTCGTAAAAACGTTTGGACAGTTGCTAAGAATGCCGTTGAGAAAGCAATGGTGTACGCTTACCGCGACAGAAAACAGAACAAGAGAAACTTCCGCGCCTTGTGGATCCAACGTATCAACGCTGGAGCAAGATTGGAAGGAATGTCTTATTCACAGTTCATGGGTAAAGTAAAATCGAACGGAATCGAATTGAACCGTAAGGTTCTTGCCGATCTCGCGATGAACCACCCGGAAGCTTTCAAAGCAGTACTTAACAAAGTAAAATAACGTTTTTATAAACAATATTTAGCTTACTTACTATAGAAACCCAGTCGAAAGATTGGGTTTTTTTATGGAGGAAATATTTATCTTTGAAAAAAAAGCCAGTATGAAAAAACTCCTGTTTTCCTTCCTTTTCCTTAGCGGAATCTGCCACGCGCAGGACATCGTCAAACTCACCAACGGTCTGGAACTCGATGTCAAGATCCTCAGTAACAATGCCGAAACCATTTCGTTCGAACGCGGCAATCTCGGGATTCCGTATTTTATCGTAAAGAATGAGATCAACGAAATCAAATTCGCAAACGGCACCGTCGAGAAAGTTGCCCACCCTGAAATGTCGCTCGAAGACCTTAAGGGAAAAGTCATTGCGCTGCTCAACGAAAATGGCCTGGATGCTAATGAACAGAAAAAACTGCGCGCCAGTTTTGAAGACAACAAGCTCCGGCTCGTAACGCTCGACAAAGACGCAGAAGCCGCCAATGGCGGAATATTGTACGATTTCAGAAAAGTCATCCGTTTCGACGAAGTTTCCTATCGCAGAGACAACATCGCCTTTGTCAATGTCTGGACGACGTTCCTCAAAAACAAGGAGAAAAACGAATGGGAAAAGATCAAATTCGTGGTCCGCGTCGACAATTATGAAAAAGCCACGCTGCTCGCCGATGCGTTGAAGCAACTCAATAAGGCTTTGAAGCAGCAATAAAAATCAAGTGCCCTTTCACAGGAATTTTTCAACAGCTGCTAAGAATAAAAAACTAAATTTGGTAAACCACTATCTAATCAACTAAGCAACCATCATGAAAAAACTATTCGCCCTTCTTTTATTCTGCCCCTTCTTTTCTAATGCGCAAATCTCACTCGCGCACACCTTTAATTTTTCAAACAACCAAACCAACTTGTTGTATATCGACCTTGGCGATGGGGATTTTAAATACGTAGCTGTCGATTATGTGAATTCAAAGATCAATATCTACAACACCGATTTCACTCCTTATCTTACAAACATTACGACGGCTCTGCCTATGACGTCACACGAGATTGCCTATATCTCAAAAAAACTCTTTGATTGCGACAGTACCACAATCGAATATGTGCTCGTTGACAATGATTTTACCGAGTTCAGGGTATTCAACACCAGCGGAGCTCCTGTTTTCAGCCGGGTAAATGTGATCGCTCCTTTTTGCTATGGCTGCTATAATGCCTCACTCGAGCGCAAACCCATTGTCAATACTGCCGAAGGCACAAAACTGATTCTTTCAGATGTCAATGGTTTTAATACGTATGTCTATAACCTGTGTGGTACACTTCCGCTTCAGGTGACGGATTTTGAGGAAACCGGAAATATGCTGACTGTTTATCCGGTGCCTGCA
>DATHGE010000058.1:0-4973 GCA_035317805.1 Flavobacterium sp.
TCAGTTCGAGTGCGCTTGCAAAGCGCGTATCGAGAACACGGTAAAAGATTGCAACGGATAGCAGGAAATAGCTCCTGAGATTGCCGCGCTGCGCTCGCAATGACTCGGTAATTCAATAAATTTATTCCTCGTATCGCTGCACTTCGCGGTCGTAAAAATCGTTGGCTTCTACAATTAAGGCTTCCATGACCTGGTTGAGTTCGCCTTCGTCAAGATCTTCGGCCTCTTCCATAAATTCGACTTCGTCATCTTTGAGATTGATGATGAACCTTGGGTAGTCGAGGTGGATGATAAAGATATCCTCAGGGAAATCGGTATTGTCGCCGAGTAAAAATTTTGGTAATTCCATTTGAGACGTTAGTTTTGGGATGTTAGATTTGAGGCTCCGGAAGCATTTCAAATGCTGCTTTTTCCTGTTCCAACATGAATTTTTTTGTTAGATAATTAAAGCGAAGATACAAAAATATTGCGGCAGCTGTGAGTCCGGCCAAAAGTCCGATCCACACACCTGTGGCTTTTAATTCCGTAAACACGCCCAGATAAAATGAGATCGGGAAACCGACGACCCAATAGGCGACGAAGGTAATATACATCGGGATCTTCACGTCCTGCAATCCGCGCAAAGCACCCAGAACCACCACCTGAATCCCATCTGAAATCTGGAAAACGGCAGCAACGAGCAGTAATTTTGCAGCAATTGCAATCACTTCATTATTGTCTAAAGCCTGCATCTCATTGTCCATATTGAGGAAAAAGTGCGGCAGATAATTGTGGAAAACCACGAAGCACACTGCAAAGACGATCTCGATGAGAATGGCCAGCAGGAAAATGGAACGCGCCACAACCACCAGATTCTTATAATCATTGAGCCCTTTCTGGTTGCTCACGCGGATCATCGCCGTGACGCTGAGTCCCATCGCAAACATAAAAGTAATGGTGGCAAGGCTCAGGGCGATTTCGTTTGCCGCCTGACTGGTTTTCCCGATGGTGCCGCAAAGCCAGACCGCCGAGGTGAACAGCGCGACCTCAAACAGCATCTGCATGGAAGAAGGCAATCCGAGGTTGACGATCTTGCGGATCGTTGTTTTTTTGATTTCGGCAAAAGTGAATTCGTGGAAATACGCTTTCAGCTTCTTGTTGTTCGATAAGATGAGGTGCATGAAAACGACCATAGCTATACGCGAGATTACCGTTCCGATTCCGGCACCGGTGACGCCAAGTTTGGGAAAAATCCATACACCGTAAATCAGCGCATAGTTAATCGGAATGTGGATGATATTCGACATGACAATCGCGTACATCGAATATTTGGTCATTGAAAGTCCGTCTGCAAATTGCTTATATCCCTGGTAAATCACCATCGGAATCAGCGAAAATGCAGCCCATCCCAAGTACGGCAACGCCAAAACGATCACTTCCTGCGGCTGGCCCATTAGCGACAGCAGCGGCTTGCAGAAAAAAACAAGGATGAAAAGCGAAATCCCTAAAACCGTGCACAGGAACAGTCCGTTGTGAAAGGCCGAGCGCACTTTTGGCAGGTCTTTCTCGGCATCGCCTTCGGCAACGATCGGCGTAATGGCGGTTGAAAATCCGATCCCGATAGACATCGCGATAAAGATAAAACTGTTACCCAGTGAAACTGCGGCGAGTTCAGCCGAGCCGAGTTTTCCAACCATCAGCTTGTCGACAATCCCGATCAGGGTATGGCCGAGCATTCCCAAGATGACCGGATAGGCCAGTTTGAGATTATAGGAAAACTCTTTAGTGTATTGGGAAAGGTTCACTGCTTTTTATTTTGGCGCAAAGGTAGCCAGTTGGTTAGGAATTACCACATGGGTTTTTAAAGATTTCGATGGAGGAATGCTTAAAAACGTTAAAAACTGTTAAATAAAAAATCAAGCCGGGATAAAAACGCAAAAAAGCCATACCCTTTTTGGACAGATGCGCGATGTGTTCAAAACCTTTAAATCCAATACATTAATCTCAAAATAACTGTTAAATGGCAGGCTGTTTTGCATCCAAAAATAAAATGATGCAACAAAACCTGCGAATTATATAACCGTTACGAAAATCGCTCCCAATATATTTACACTGTTAATTCATGAAAATACCCAATTTTAGATCATATGCCTTTCAAATCTTACTAATCATTAAAATCAATTATCATGGAAACTACAAAATTCAAAGGCCTATTGTTACTCACGGCCCTGTTTTTCTCGGGAACCTTTGCAAACGCACAGGGAAGTACGACAACAACGACTACCAGTACGACAACAAGTACGGTGACAGAACCAAATTACGATCAGGGATTCCGTCTTGGGTTTGGTTTGAACGGCGGGTATATGCTCGACGAAAACTCAATTGGGAATAATGACGACGCATTCAGCGGATTGGCATTAGGGGTAGACGCCAGGTTGCAATACGACCTTTCCAAAAGACTGTCGGTGACACTGACCACGGGTTACAACCATTTCTTTATTGAAGATGACATCAAAGACATTCCGTTTGCCAATTTCAAAGACGTCGGTATGATTCCGGTTAAAGCGGGTTTCAAAGCATTTTTCTGGGAAGACCAGTTTTACGGATTGGCCGAAGCCGGCGCCGGATTTGTGGTGACCAAAAACAGCCCGGTAAGTGACGACACTTCACTGATCCTATCCCCTGGAATCGGCTGGGCGAGCAAATACATCGACTTAAGCGTTCGTTATGAACACTATTCAGAATTTAAAACCGGACAGGTTGCATTGCGACTTGCCTATGGTTTCAGACTCTAAACTAAACCAAAAATTCTACGCCAAAATCCTCAAGCCTGACCGCAAATTGCAGTCAGGCTTTTTATTTTTCTTCTGCCAGCTGTTGTTTGTATCTGGCGATGTTTGCCTTAATATCGTCGTCGAGTTCCGGCTCTTCAATATCCTTGTAGCCCTGAAGTTCCTCAAGGATAATTTTAGCGACAATGCACCTTGCGGCTTCCTTGTCGTCGGCAGGAACCACAAACCATGGCGCATGTTCTTTTGAGGTGTTGTTGATGGCATCCTCATAACATTCCTGGTATCTTTCCCAATATTCCCTTTCCTTCAGATCGCCGGGCGAAAATTTCCAGTTGTGTTTTGCCTCCTCGAGTCGGCGCAGCAATCGCTGGCGCTGTTCCTCTTTGCCCAGGTGCAGGAAAAATTTGAGTATGATGGTGCCGTTCTCCGAGATGTGCTTTTCAAAGTTATTGATCTGTTCATAACGCTTTTTCCAAAAATCATCCTTGATGTCGCCAACTTCGGCAATTCCCGGAAGGTTTTCATTCAGTATGTATTCGGGATGTACGCGCGTTACCAGTACATTTTCGTAATGCGTCCGGTTAAAAACCGCAAAATGCCCTTTTTCAGGAAGTGCCACATAATGCCGCCAAAGGTAATCGTGCTCCAATTCGGTCGAATTCGGTGTCTTGAAACTATATACCGCGACGCCGCGCACATTAAATTCCTTAAAGACTTCCCGAATCAGGCTGTCTTTCCCCGAAGTATCCATGCCTTGCAAACAAATCAGTACGCTGTATCGGTTGTATGCATACATCGTATCCTGGATTTTGCTTATTTTTTTGCCGATGTCCGACAGCTTTTCCTCCAATTCATCCTTATCCGCATCTAAATCACAAAGCGTCGGCATTTTAGAAAGTGTGATCTTTTCGGTAACCTTAAAATCCCCCGTGTTAATTGTATCCATAAATTTCGGTTTGCATACGTAAATATAAACTAAATTTGCTTTTCATTTGCTGTCATTGCGAACGTAGTGACGCAATCAGGAGCTGGTCCGGCTGTCCGCTGTATCTTTTTTTGTTGGGACTTTTATCGTCCTGCACGAAAAAATCGCAAAACAAAAAAAGGATGCCGCTTCCATCCGGGCTAAAAATCACACTTCCATATGAACAAGTTTTCTCTTGAACTGCTTTTCCAGATTATCGGCATCGGGTCGGCTTCCGGACTGATCCATAAAGACAACACACTGCTTGTTATCGGCGACAACAGCGGCTTCCTTTACGAATACAACATCGAAAGCACCGACCTCAACCACCACGCGCTCATCGAAAACCCATCCGCCAATATCCCAAAAAAGCTGAAACCCGATTTCGAGGCGATCGCTTCGGATGAAAACCATGTCTATGTTTTCGGTTCGGGTTCTACGGAAAATCGCAATAAGATGGTGACGCTCGACCGCAATTCCAAAAAAATCATTTCCACTTCCGACCTCACGAATCTTTACCTTTCGATGCAGGGTTTCGGTAACATCAAACCCGAAGATTTCAACATCGAAGGCGTAGTCTTTACGGACGGCACCTGGTATTTCTTCCAGCGCGGCAATGGCGGAACCGGAAAGAATGGTGTCTTTACCGTCCAATCTAAAAACCTTGAAGAGGATTTCACAATCCTTTATAACGAATACAAACTGCCGAAGATCAAAGGCGTCCAGGCCAGTTTCACTGATGCGGTGCTCGTTGGCGGTGATATTTATTTTCTCGCAGCAGCCGAAAACACGACTTCCACTTATGACGACGGTGAAGTGCTGGGCAGTTTAATTGGGAAGATCAATCCCGGGAAAATGAAAATCGGGAAAACAAAAGTCATCTCGGAAACCCAAAAATTCGAAGGAATCACGCTGTTCTCACAAACAAAAGACCAGCTTACTTTCCTGCTCTGCGAAGACAATGACACGGATAAACTCGAATCGGGAATCTATAAATTGACATTGGAATTATAGGTGAAAAAATCTGCGCAATTATTTTCAATTTTATAACATAATTTCTACAAATAATATTAGATTTGAGGACAAACAATACAAAAAACCCACCCTCATGATTAAAAAACTACTTTTTCTGCTATTCATGGCGACTCTCAGCAGTCATGCCCAGAACAATTACCTCGATTTTGACGGTATCGATGATAATGTCGAACTCCCCGATTCGGCTAACATGCTTGCAAACG
>DATHGE010000059.1:0-7118 GCA_035317805.1 Flavobacterium sp.
GTCGTACTTGGCGAAACCGATGTGCTCAAATCGATCCTGATGCTTCCCGGCGTGACCAATGCTGGCGAAGGCGCTTCGGGATTTAATGTTCGCGGTGGCGGCGCCGACCAGAATCTGATCCTGCTCGATGAGGCGACGATCTTCAATTCCTCGCATGTTTTCGGCTTCTTTTCGGTGTTCAATCCCGATGCGATCAAGGATTTGAAATTGTATAAAGGCGGCATTCCGGCGCGTTTCGGAGGAAGGGCTTCTTCGGTGCTCGACATTTACCAAAAGGACGGGAACAGCAAAGATTTCCATGTCAATGGCGGTATCGGACTGATTTCGAGCCGGCTTTTGGCGGAAGGCCCGATCGTGAAAGACAAAGGTTCGTTTTTGATTGGCGGCCGCACTTCCTACGCGCATCTTTTTCTAAAGCTGACCGACAATAAAAATGTCGCTTACTTTTATGACCTCAATGCGAAACTGAGCTATAAACTCAATGCCAACAACAGCCTCTTTCTTAGTGGCTATTTCGGAAGGGACGTTTTTGCACTCGACAACCGTTTTGAGAACACTTATGGGAACGCCACTTTAAACCTGCGTTGGAACCACCTGTTTTCTGAAAAATTATTCTCTAACCTTTCCCTGATCTACAGCGATTATTATTACGGGTTGGATTTGGATTTTGTTGGGTTCAAATGGGATTCGGGCATCAAGAATTACAACGTCAAATACGATTTCAAGAATTATATTTCCGATAATTTCAAGCTGAATTATGGCGTGAATGCGATCTATTACGACTTCAATCCCGGAACGATTACGCCAGCGGACGAAAATTCGGGCATTAATTTCGACCAGCTCCAGAAGAAAAAAGCTTTCGAGCCCGCGCTTTACCTCGATGCCGAGCACGATATTTCCAAAAAAATCTCCCTAACCTACGGACTGCGCTACAGTTTGTTTTACCGTTTGGGCCCGTCATCGATAAACACTTACGCCAACAACCAGGCGGTGATTTTCAATCCGGAGTTTCAGATTTATGAAAAGGCCGATCCGACCGGTGCTGTTTCCTATAAGAAAAACGAATCGATCGCCGATTTCAGTAACCTCGAACCGCGTGCCGCAATCGCCTATCAGTTCAATGACAACCAGTCGGTGAAGGTGAGTTACAACCGGCTCGTGCAATACCTGCAATTGATTTCGAACACGTCATCTCCTACTCCGCTTGACGTCTGGACGCCGAGTGACAATTTCATCAAGCCGCAGAAAACCGACCAGGTGGCTTTGGGTTATTTCAGGAATTTCCACGACAGTGAATATTCGCTTGAAGCGGAAACCTTTTATAAGAAAGTCAAAAACCGTCTCGATTATATCGACGGCGCCGATTTGATTGCCAATGACGCTATCGAACAGATTATCCTCAATGGCGAGATGCGCGCTTACGGGCTCGAATTATTGCTCCGGAAAAACGAGGGCAGGCTCAACGGCTGGATCGCCTACACGCTTTCGAAATCTGAACAAAGAACACCGGGAAGAACGGCAGAAGAAACTGGAATCAACAATGGCCAATGGTACAGTTCGGGTTATGACAAAACCCATAATCTTGCAGTGACGGGTTCGTACAAGTATACTGATAAATGGACATTCGGGGCCAATTTTGCACTTCAATCCGGGCAGCCGGTTACGTATCCGAACGGGCAATACCAATACCAGAGCATTACGGTCGCAAGTTATGGTTTGCGCAATGAGAACAGGCTTCCCGCCTACCACCATCTCGATATCTCGGCTAGTTATGTGCCAAAACCGACGAAGAAAAAAGGTTGGCAGAGCGAATGGGTTTTCAGTATCTATAACGTTTATAATCAAAAGAATGCTGCGTCCATCAGCTTTAAGCAGAATGTTCAAAATGGGCAGAATGAAGCGCTGCGTCTTTCGATTTTCGGCATCGTTCCGGGAATCAGTTACAATTTTAAATTTTAATGTTTATGAAAAAGCTACTCTTAATACTCCCGCTACTTTTTACGATTTTGTTGATCAGTTGCGAAGATTCCATACATGTTGACACCGATACCGCCGCGCCACGAATCGTGGTTGATGCGCTGCTGGTATGGCCGAAAGGTACCGCAGGCAATGAGCAGAAAATCAAATTGACGACCACCGGAGATTATTATACGACCGACGTTCCGCCAGTTTCAGGTGCGAACGTAACTGTAAAAAACAGCGTCGGGACAACTTTTGATTTTATCGAAACGCCCAACACCGGCGAATACCTCTGCAGCACTTTTATCCCTGAAATTGATGAAACCTACACACTGACGATCATTATAAACGGACAGACCCTAACCGCGACCGAAACCCTAAAAAGTGTTGTGCCGATTGATTATATGGCGCAGGAAACTACGCCGGGGATTGGCGAAGAAGAAGACCAGATTGAAGTGAAAACTTATTTTACAGATCCCGAAATCAGCGATGATTTCTATATGATCCGTTCACAGGCGAGCATCAGTGCCATTCCGGATTTTGATGTTTTTGACGATGAATTCTTCCAAGGCAACCAGGTTTTCGGACTGTACCAGAATGAAGACCTCAAGCCAGGCGATTTGCTAGAAGTGACCCTCTATGGCATTTCCGAAAGGTATATGAACTACATGACGAAATTGCTGAACATTACCGAAAGCAGCGGGCCTTTCAACACGCCTCCGGCAACGTTGCGCGGCAATATCACAAATGCGACCAACCCCGATAATTATGTTTTGGGTTATTTCAACCTGTCTGAAACCGATCGTAAAATGTACACCGTGCAGTAATTATTGCAATTGATACAAGGCATCGCGGATGAGTTCAAAATGCTCCCACGGAATAAAATGATTGGCATTTTCGATAGCGATGATGTTAGTCAGTTTTGCATTTACAAATTCCTTTCGCATAAAAGCGACATTGCTGAAAGGTACCAGCGGGTCTTTGGTCCCGTGGATAATCGTCACTTTGCAGGTGATATTTTTAAGAAACGGCTTCATCGTGTTAAGGTCGTCCTTGAGCCACCACAATTCGTCATTGGAAGTCCGCAAGGCACCCGGAATCAGATAACGCAGCGGCTTGGTCATGATTATCGCGCGCCATACTTCGGCCGTTTCGGCTTTCGGGTCGACCGCTCCGGCGAGAATAACTAAATTTTGAAATTTTTCGGGTTCTTCCGTCGCCATTTTTACAATGACCGGGCCGCCGAGTGAATGCCCGACAAGTGTTATGGGTTTCCTATTGTCAACCTGCGTCAGGAAGTTTTCCAATAAACCCGATTGTGTCTCCAAATCCTCCGCATCGCCAAAATCACTATACCCGAAACCCGGCCGGTCTATGGCAATCATCCGGTATTTTGAAAGCAATAAGGAATCGGAGAGGTATTTTTTATAGGCGTCCCAGCTTCCGGGCGAACCGTGTACAAAAAACAGCGTCGGATTGTCAGGATTTCCGGTTTGGATGTAATGGATATGGTGTTTTCCGACGGCGATTGTCTTATCTGTAAAGGCGACTTTCAGCGTATCGAAATAGGTATCCGTTTCCTTCACATTCATCCGCATCGTCATACACGACTGGCACATGATGATGTAGGAAACCATCAAAAACAGTAATAGATATTTGATCTTGAATTGGAATTTCTTAGTTTCAGGTTTCATGATAATCCCGTAAACGTTACTCTTTGAAAATAATGATCGTGGCTTTAAAGCCGGTGGCGAGGTTCCATTGGTTGGAGGAAATCAACAAACCTTTGTCGTCATAGACCCTGAATTGTGCTGTATTCGGACCCAAAAGTCCTTGGTTCAAGGCCTCAAAATCAATCTTATTGAAACCTTTTACAAGCCCGAGTTCGAGCCCTTTATAATCACCATCGAGATAAACGCTTGAAACCACAACCTTGTCATTGACCAAAATCTTAATTTCGTCGCCGTCGACTTCCCCGAAATCGCGGTAGCTGATATTGACCGATTCGCCGTTGCTTTTGAAATCACCCAGATATTGGTTCTTGCGGAATTGCTTGTAATCGCCTTTATCTTCTTTATGATTGAGTTTTTCGACATACGCATCACCGGGATTCGCAAATTCGCCGGTTTTAAATTCCATTTGCTTTTCGGGAATGGTATTATTTGAAGTACTGGTAGTTGTTTTGGATTTGAAAACATTCGGAGTATAAATAGAAGAACTGGTCGCAGGCGAACCCATACCGCTGTTTAATGGCGCAATAGCATTGGATTTATTGAGGAATTCACTCTGCGCAGATCCGATGAAGGAAAAGCCAAAAATCCCAACAAACAGCAGAATCAATTTCATCGGGTGCCTTTTTTATTGATCGGTTTGATATACGAAAAAAACTATTTTCAAGGTTATAAAATTAAAGTATTTAGCGAGAAGCCGATGGTTTTTATCGTTTTTTTATCATTTTAAAATTCCGCCAAAACGATTGCCTATCTTTGCAGGGCCATGGAAAAACACAAAACCGGAAACGGTATCGAGAAAACAAACCTGCACCCGCGGAATCCACATCGCTTCGGCTATGATTTTGTCGCGCTGACAGCCATTTGCCCTGAATTGGAAGCATTTGTTTTCACCAATAAATTTCACACGCAAACCATCGATTTCAACGATGCAAAAGCGGTCAAAACTTTAAACAAGGCATTGCTGCAATCTTTCTACGGCATTGAAAACTGGGACATTCCCGACGGGAGATTGTGTCCGCCTGTTCCCGGAAGGGCCGATTACATCCATTATATCGCCGATGTGCTCGCTTCCAAAAATGACGGGATCATTCCCGAAGGCGAATCGGTTTGCGGGCTTGATATCGGAATTGGTGCGAATGCGATTTATCCGATTATCGGGAATTCGGCTTACGGTTGGAGTTTTGTCGGAACCGATGTCGACAAGCGTGCGTTGCAGAATTGTGTCGAAATCATCGAAGCCAATCCAAAACTGCAGGATTTGATTAGCCTGCAATTGCAGCCCGAAACGCGTTTCATCTTCAAAAACATCATTGAGACCGACGAGAAATTTGCATTTACCATCTGCAATCCGCCGTTTCACGCTTCCGCAGAAGAAGCAGCGCAGGGAAATCTTCGGAAAACCGGAAATCTCCGGAATGAAAAAGCATCCAAAACCGTACTCAATTTCGGTGGGAAAAATTCCGAATTGTGGTGCGAAGGCGGCGAGATTGCCTTCATCACGCAAATGATTTACGAAAGCGCAAAATACCCGAAACAATGTTTCTGGTTTACGACATTGGTTTCCAAAAGCGACAATATTAAACCGATTGAAAAGCTGTTGAAGAAAGTCAACGCTTCCGAAATCCGGATTGTTGAAATGGCGCAAGGCCAGAAAACCAGCCGTTTCTTCGCATGGACATTCCTTTCTGAAGAACAGCAGAAAAACTGGCAATTCTAATCCGTACAAAACTTTAAATTATGGCCGACAGCAAAATAAAAATCACAAAAAGGGAGTTGCTTTCCGATAATTGGTACCTACTCAATAAAGTCACTTACGAACTCCGGAAAAGCGACGGCACGACCGAAACACAAACCCGCGAAGTCTACGACCGCGGCAATGGCGCGACGATTTTATTGTACAACAAACCGAACCAGACCGTAATCCTGACGCGACAATTGCGCATTCCGACTTACCTTAACGGAAATGAAACCGGAATGATGATCGAAACCTGCGCCGGGCTTTTAGACACCGAAAACGCCGAGGAATGCATCCGACGCGAGACCGAAGAAGAAACCGGTTACCAGATTTCGGATGCGAAAAAGGTATTTGAAGTCTATATGTCGCCGGGATCCGTAACGGAAATCATTCATTTTTTCGTTGCCGAATATTCGAAGGAAATGAAAGTCAACGATGGCGGCGGACTCGATGAAGAGCAGGAAAATATCGAAGTGCTCGAATTGCCTTTTGAACACGCGATGCAAATGGTCTTAACAGGAGAAATCAAGGATGCGAAAACGATTATGCTGCTGCAATACGCCAAAATCAACAACCTTCTGGCATAACTTTTAAGACTTTTTTACGACTCATCGCGGTATTCCGGCGGCAGGATTTTGCTTATATTTGTGGAGCAAATTCCCACTATGAAATTTCAGGTCATATCAGATTACCAGCCGAAAGGCGACCAGCCGCAGGCGATTGAGAAATTGGTGCAGGGCATCCGCGACGGCGAAAAATTCCAGACTTTATTGGGCGTTACCGGTTCGGGGAAAACTTTCACGGCGGCGAATGTCATCCAGGAAGTGCAGAAACCGACATTGGTCCTCGCACACAATAAAACGCTGGCCGCACAATTGTATTCCGAATTCAAGCAATTTTTCCCAAACAATGCGGTGGAATATTTCGTTTCCTATTACGACTATTACCAGCCCGAAGCCTTTATGCCCGTGACCGGCGTTTATATTGAAAAGGATTTGGCGATCAATGAGGAACTGGAAAAGATGCGGTTGAGCACGACTTCTTCGCTCCTTTCTGGGCGACGCGATGTGTTGGTTGTGGCTTCGGTTTCGTGCTTATACGGAATCGGGAATCCGGTCGAGTTCCAGAAAAACGTGATCTCGATCAAGAAAGGCCAGGTGATTTCGCGTACCAAATTATTGCATCAATTGGTGCAAAGTTTATATTCCAGAACAGAAGCCGATTTTACCGCCGGAACCTTCCGCATTAAGGGCGACACGGTCGAAGTGTACCCGAGTTATGGCGATGAGCCGTTCCGCATCCATTTTTTCGGCGATGAGATCGAGGAAATCGAGGCTTTCGATGCCAAGACTTCGCTCGTCCTTGAAAAATACAATCTGCTTAATATTTATCCCGCAAATATGTTCGTGACTTCTCCGGAGGTTTTGCAAGGTGCAATCTGGGAAATCCAGCAGGATCTGGTGAAACAGGTCGATTATTTCAAATCGATTGGCAAACATCTGGAAGCCAAGCGCCTTGAAGAACGCACCAATTTTGATTTGGAGATGATTCGCGAACTCGGCTATTGCTCCGGAATCGAAAACTATTCGCGCTATCTGGACCGAAGATTGCCCGGAACACGGCCTTTCTGCCTGCTCGATTATTTCCCAAAAGATTACCTGATGGTTGTTGATGAAAGCCACGTGACGCTC
>DATHGE010000060.1:0-12596 GCA_035317805.1 Flavobacterium sp.
TTCTTCGATTACAACCACCCTATTGAAACCAACGAGGCGCGTACCACATTCGCATTGCTCAAACGCGATGTTTTTGAAACAGACGACAGCATTTCGGTTTACCCGAATCCTACAAAAAATAAAATTACGGTTTCGGCAAAAAACAACCTCAAATCGATTGCAATTTTCAATATACAAGGAAGACTTTTGCAAACGATGACAGCAAGTAAAATGAATGCAACAATTGATATTTCCAACAAACAAAATGGCGTTTATTTCATAAAAATCACCACTGAAAAAGGCACCGCTGTCCAAAAAATAATTAAAGAATAGAAGATCCAAATCAAAAAACGAATCAATAATCTTAAATCATTCCCTTATGAAAAAACTATTATTTTCTTTGCTGCTTTTGTCCGGAATGGCGAATGCGCAAATCGTAAACATCCCCGATCCGGGATTTAAAAGTTACCTGCTTTCGCACAATCCGACGATCGACCTTAACGGAAGCGGCGAAATCGAGGAAGATGAGGCTGCACAATTTACCGGCCCGCTGCTTTTTGTAGGCGCACCGCCTATTTCTGATCTAACCGGAATCAAGGCATTTACAGATTTGGGCATTATCGCTTGCGAAGGACTGACCCTGACGTCACTCGATGTTTCCGGGATGACAAGTCTCATTAAATTGGACTGTTTCCAGAGTAACTTAACTTCGCTCAATGTAAGCGGATGTACGAGTCTTCAGGAACTTTGGGCTTTCAGCAACCAAATCACTTCACTTGATGTCACCGGGCTGTGGTCGCTCAAAGATCTTGAGGTTCAGGACAACCTGCTCACTTCATTGATCATTAACGGATGCCCGAACATGCAGAAGATTTATTGCTACAACAACCAAATCCCTGCCTTAAATGTAACCGGAATGACCGGCCTGTATCTGCTGAGTGCCGGAGACAACCAGATCACTTCGCTCGACATGACCGCAAAGCCGAACCTGCAATATTTCACTTGCCAGAACAATTTGCTCACGACGCTCGATGTTTCGGAATGTACGGCTTTGGGTACCTGTGTATTTTTTGGCAATAACCTGACTTCGTTGTATCTGAAAAATGGACAAGCAGAAGACATCGGGCTAACCATCGGCAACCCAAACCTTGCCTTTATCTGTGCCGATGATGCCCAGATTGCAACAATCCAGGATGTTCTTGCGAGCAACAGCATGACCACGACGGTCGTGAGTTCGTATTGTTCTTTTACGCCGGGTGGCAATTTCAACACCGTTACCGGAAATGTACTTTATGACAGCGACAACAATGGCTGCAATGCCGGCGATATTGTTCCGACCAACGTCCGCATTCGCCTGACCGACGGAAACATTGACAATGCCAGTTTCGTAAACAGCCTTAACGGTTACACTTTATATGCGCAGGCCGGGAATTATACGGTTTCGGCCGAACTGGAGAATCCGGGTTATTTTACGATTTCGCCCGCTTCGGCACCGATCAATTTCCCGCTGCTCGACAATTCGACACAAAACCAGGATTTCTGTATGGTTGCTAACGGCTCCCATCCCGACCTTGAAATCGTGATCGCTCCGGTGGAAGCGCCAAGGCCCGGATCGACGGTTTCCTATAAGATCGTGTGCAAGAATAAAGGAACGGATGCACTTTCGGGGACGATTGTCTTCAATTATGACGGAACTTTGATGACGTTTTTGGATTCGACAGTATTGCCGACTACAGCAGCTTCGGGAACGCTGGCTTACAATTTCACCAACATGCTGCCGTTTGCCGTTAGTGAGATTTACATCACGCTGAGCATCCATATGCCAACCGATACGCCGCCCGTAAACATCGGCGACCAACTGACCTGCAGTGCTTCCGTAAGCGGAACTTTTACAGATGAGATTCCCGAAGACAATGCTTTTTCACTCACACAAACGGTTGTCGGCTCTTTCGACCCGAACGATATCACTTGCCTTGAAGGCGATGTGGTGGCGCCGTCGGAAATCGGGAAATACCTGCATTACATGATCAATTTCGAGAATACCGGAACGGCAGATGCCCAAAATATTGTGGTTCGTGACGTGATCGACGAAACCAAATTCGATATCAATTCGCTGCAGCTTATCGAGACTTCGCATCCGGCAAGGGTAAACATCAGCGGAAATGTGGCCGAATTTATCTTTGAGGACATCAATCTGGAACCTTCAGATGCCGGACGTTCGGTAATCGGCGGACACGGCAATGTACTTTTCAAAATCAAAACCAAAGCCGACCTTACATCAGGGACCATGGTTGCCAATAAGGCAAATATCTATTTCGATTACAATTTCCCTGTAGAAACCAATCCTGCCGAAACCACTTTTGCGGTACTCAGCAACACTGTTTTTGCAAAAGACAACAGCGTGAGCGTGTATCCGAATCCGGCAAAGCAACTGGTAAATATCAAAGCCGATACAAATATTAAGACTATCGAAATCTTTGATATCCAGGGCAGGATCCTTGAAACGGTTCTTGAAAACGGGACTACGGCTACATTGAACATTGCTACAAAATCCTCAGGAATCTATTTCCTCAAAATCACTACAACAACAGGAAGTAAAGTTGAAAAATTGGTTAAAGACTAAACTGTTACTTTTTTTTTTAAAACGCGGATGGTTAGTTGGCATCCGCGTTTTTTTTTGCGGTGGCGTAAATCCATTCCATCGTGTTCTTTTTGTGTGAAAATTTCATTTCAAAAAAAATCCACACAAGTTTTAGTGGACTAAAATATCCGGTAAAGGGATGCAACTTTTTGCGGTTGTGTATTGGTGTTACTTTGTACAAGTATGACCATACTATCCAAAAATAATTTCTTTTGGGTATATCGCGGTTTATGGTTGTTTAATAATAGTATATTTATTCGCTTATAATTTAGTTGGGGAAATTTAACGACACGATATGAAATCAATTGAAGAAAGAAGAGAAACATCAAAAGTAGGTTTGGAAACATTTTTTCTTGACATTCAAAATAATTTCTATGATCGAATTTCTGATGAAGCAATAAAAGCATTTTTAGAAAAAATTAATGATGCAAAAAACAGAAAAATAGAAGAGCAAAATGAAGAATATTTTGCTTATACCAAAACAATGGAAATTTTCTTTTTAGAACAGGAGCTTCGAGCGATTGCTGAAATGAAAATATTGTATGCGTATAAAAATTTTGAAATAAAATTAAAGTTTCTTCTCGGCGCCGCGTATGGCATAATTGTTTCAAAGATCTTTAAATGGGAAACCATCGTCGAATTTTTAAAAGAAAAAAAAATAAATATTGTCGACGTTAAGGCTAATCAAGAAATCAGCGAACTACGAAACGTAAATAATGTTTTGAAGCACACCGACAGTCTTCATGAAGATAACAGGACAAACAACATTAAAGAGTTCAAAAAATTAAAAGAGATAAGATATGAAGATTTACTTACATTTTACAAGAGAATTGAGAAAGCTCCAATCAACTTTATATCTTCGCTTTCTAGCCATATTTACAAAGATTTATACGTTTTTGACGAACAAAGACTTGATTCCGAAGCTGAAAAATTAGCGTTAAGAATGACTGAAGATGAAGCAACAATATTTATACAAAAGTTCAAAGAAAAATACTAAACTTCTCCCAATAGCGCATTTACGCAAGAGCTGGTTTTTTGTAAGTTGAACGTTCACTCAAAAAAATTAGCAGAGAGAACTCTGCTCCTATTTCCACTCTTGCGCAAATGCGCGAAACATTACCCCTTTTTCTACAAAACCAACAACCCGAAATCCCGCAAAGTATTGATTGGCTTGGAATACCAAAACAATTCAAAGTCTTCCAAATGCGTTTCAAAATCGGCTTTGACCTGTTGGAACGTATGCGTTTTTGGATTTGAAACGGAAACTTTCCCGAGCATTTCCGCCAGCCATTCACCTTCCTTTTTATTGGTTTGGATCGTAAAACTTTCCTTTTTGTCGTGAAAAGCCAGCGACGCCATTTCCCATGAATTTCCCTTTTTGGATTTGGTGAAGTATTCGAGCTTTGGCTTCCCGCCTGTCCATATAATCTTCGCCGAAGGTCTGATATTGAAATCGGCGCTTTCCTGCAACGCATCGAAAATAAAATCTTCAGGGATTATCGTTTTCGGAATCTTAAATTCGAACCAGTCCTGCAACGGAAAATCAAAACAGATTCCGTGCATATAATTGAACAGCGATTTCTTCAATCCAAAACTGAAGGCGTCGTGGTCGATTCCGGTCGCATCCGTATAATTGAGGTCATTATTGGCGAAAGTCCCGATGGCTTCGGTATCTTTCAGAACACCGAACTTTTCGGGATAAAGGCCAACCGGACTGTGCGCCGTCATCGCAAACTGGTGCCAAAATCCGGATTGTAAAATTCCGGCCTCGAACATCTGGCGCACCATTTCGAGGCTATCGACCGTTTCCTGGATCGTTTGTGTCGGATAACCATACATCAGATAAGCGTGCACCATAATCCCTGATTCGGTGAAATTGCGCGTCACTTTCGCCACCTGCCCGACCGTTACGCCTTTGTCGATGAGTTCCAACAGCCGGTCGGAAGCCACTTCGAGTCCGCCCGAAACCGCAATGCATCCCGAAGCTTTAAGCAAAACGCATAAATCCCTGGTAAAACTTTTCTCGAAACGGATATTCGTCCACCATGTCACGGCCAGTTTCCTCCTGATGATTTCCAGAGCCAGGGCGCGCATCAATGCAGGCGGCGCGGCTTCGTCAACAAAATGGAATCCGTTCTGGCCGGTTTGCGCCATCATTTCTTCCATACGGTCGCACAGCAGGTTCGCGGCCACGGGTTCGTAAATTTTTATGTAGTCGAGTGAAATATCACAGAACGTGCATTTTCCCCAATAGCAGCCGTGCGCCATGGTAAGTTTGTTCCATCGGCCGTCGCTCCACATGCGGTGCATCGGGTTGACGATTTCGATGACGGAAATGTATTTGTCTAAAAGCAGATCGGAATAATCGGGCGTACCGGTTTCAGATTGTTTATAGTCGCTACTGGTTGACCGATTAATATATTCGACTTTTCCATCGACTAATGCGAAAGTCCGTTTCAGGTCGGAAAGCTGGCGTTTGCCCTCAAGATATTCGACGAGGTTTTCCACCGGCGCTTCGCCATCGTCGAGTGTAATGAAATCGAAGAATTCAAAGACACGCGCGTCCGAAAGCGAGCGCAATTCGGTATTCGGGAAACCGCCGCCCATTGCGACCCTGACCTCCGGAAAATGCTTTTTTACCCATTGCGCCGAGCGGAAAGCGGCATAGAGGTTTCCGGGAAACGGCACTGAAATTAAGAATAATGCCGGCCGGATTGTTTCCATCCTTTGTTTCAAAATTGCAATCAGGATTTCGTCCACGTAAGTGTAATCCTGCTGCAGCGCAGCATACAATTCATCAAAAGAATTGGCGCTCCTGCCTAGGCGTTCGGCGTAACGGCTGAATCCGAAATTGGTGTCGACGCATTCCACGATCAGGTCGGAGATATCTTCGAGATACAAAGTCGACAAATGTTTGGCTTTGTCCTGCGTTCCCATCGAACCGAAAGCCCATTCGAGTTCCTCAAGCTGTGCAAAACGCGACGCTTCGGGAAGGAAATCTTCCTGGCAGATCTGCAGCGCGAGCGTCGGGTTTTTCCCCTGAAGGAAAAGGATTACGGCATCGATCGTATGGATGTAATAGTCTTTGAGGGCTATAATGCGTTGGGCGTTTGGCGACAAGTCGAATGTCTGTTTCTCAATATATAGGAATAAATCCGACAGTCCTTTTTTGGAAAACAATTCCAATATCACTTCAATCCCCAAATCGGCCTGGACCGAATCGATCCCTTTCGTATTGAGAAAACCTTTGAGATAGGCAGTCGCAGGATACGGCGTATTGAGTTGGGTGAACGGCGGCGTGATGAGGAGAAGTTTCGTTTTCATGTTTGGAAAATACGTCGCAAAATTACTCGATATTTTTAATATAACACACCATGCGGCGTTTTGCAGTCAAAATCGTCACTTACGGCAATGGCCTTTGCAATTTCACAACGCTTTGTTAAACGCGTCTTCACATCCTTAAATTTTGTAATTTTACAGCAACAAGCAAACAATTAACTATGCCAACCGACTGTATCAGCTTCCAGGATTCCGGATATTTCACACCCATAATGAATGATTATTTAGACCGGAAGCCGAACCTGCAGCCGCTGTACAACCGCTTTCCGACATTAGAGAATTTCGGGGCGCAGTTGGCAGAAAAACAAGGCAATTTCAATGACGATTATCGCAAAACGCTCGTAGCTGTGCTTCGAAAACAGTATGGCAATCTCAAGGTTTCTGCCCTGACGCTTCAAAATATCGCTTCTATAGAAAACACCAATACTTTTACGATTACGACCGGGCACCAACTCAATTTATATACCGGACCGCTGTATTTTTTGTATAAGATCATTTCTGCAGTAAATCTTGCGGGTGAGCTCAAATCAAAGTATCCGGATCGCAATTTTGTCCCCGTTTACTGGATGGCTACGGAAGACCACGATTTTGAGGAAATCAACTACTTCAATTTCAAAGGCAAAAAATTCCGTTGGAACCGGGAAACTTCAGGGCCAGTCGGGCGTTTGTCAACCGAAGGGCTTTCCGACGTTTTTGAGGTTTTCGCACTAGAAATAGGTTCCGGCAATAATGCCAGCACAATCAGGGCGCTTTTCGAAGCGGCTTATCTCAAACATGAAAACCTCGCGGATGCCACGAGATTTCTGGCTAATGCGCTTTTCGCAGATTACGGATTGGTGATTCTTGACGCCGACAATGCCGATTTGAAACGCGAATTCATTCCGTATATGAAACAGGAATTGCTGGAGCAGACATCAAACAAGAAAGTCTTGGAAACCATTGAAAAAATGGGCGATTACAATATTCAGGTCAACCCGAGGGAAATCAACCTTTTCTACATCGGCGACAATCTCAGGGAGCGAATTGTCTTGGCCGATGGCGGTTTTCAGGTCAACAATACACAGATAAAATTTACAGAAAGCGAGATGGTTTCAGAACTGGAGGCGCATCCTGAAAAATTCAGCCCGAACGTAATCATGCGTCCGCTTTACCAGGAAGTCATACTGCCCAATTTATGCTATATCGGCGGCGGCGGCGAACTGGCTTACTGGCTCGAGCTGAAATCTTCATTCGATGCGGTTGGTGTGGCTTTTCCGATTTTGCTTTTGCGGAATTCGGTTTTGCTGGCAACTGAAAAACAGGCGAAAAAGGCTGACCGGCTCGGTTTGTCCTGGAAAGATCTGTTTTCAAAGCAGGAAGATCTGGCCAATCGGAAAATAAAGGGGTTGTCTGAATTTCCAATCGATTTCACGCCGCAGAAAACATTGCTCCGGAAACAATTCGATGACCTTCACAATATCGCAGCGCAAACCGACAAATCTTTCGCCGGAGCAGTAAAGGCACAGGAAGCAAAACAGATCAAAGGCCTCGAAAATCTGGAAAAAAGATTGCTGAAAGCGCAAAAAAGGAAACATGCTGATGAACTCGAGCGTATCGCCGACTTGCAGAATGAACTCTTTCCGAATAATAGCCTTCAGGAGCGCCAAGCGAATTTTTCTGAATTTTACCTCGAAAACGGAAACGCCCTGATCGGGGAATTATTTAAAACTTTGAAACCGCTTGAAAGCGAGTTCAACATCCTCATTCTGAATTAAATCCACAAACTGTAAACTACTCGTGTTTTAAGACTTCCGTTAGAGATGTAATTATATATTTAGAAAAAAACCCTGTTTTTAAAATATATTTGACAAAACATTTGTTAAAAAAATAATGTTATCAACACGAAAACGTTTTCGTTCGCATAAAAATTCAGCGGGATGACGTAGTTGTAGAAATTTGACTAATTTTATTGAAATTTAATTTAAACTCAATTTATTATGAAAAGAAAAGTACTTTATTTAATGATGTGCCTTTTTGCAATTACATTTGCCAACGCACAGGTAACTTCTGTTGCTATTGTTGGTGCGGATGTAGGCGGATGGCCAACTGGTGCCGTAGGAGAAGTTGACACGCACCAAATGTCTTCGACTGATGGCGTACATTGGACGTATACCCAATTGCAAATTATTCCCGCAGCAACCGACTCAGGTTTGAAATTCCGTGCAAATAATGCCTGGACAATCAACTGGGGAAGCGCTGATTTCCCAACAGGAGTTGCTACATTAGACGGTCCGAACATCCATGGTGTGGCGAATTTTTATGATGTTACTTTCAATAGTGACACTGGCGAATTTCATTTTGAAGGCCCGTCAATTCCTGTCGTAAAACTCGTTGGAACTGCAGTTAGCGAAGCCGGCGGCCTGACAATGAGCACTAGTGATGCTGAAACATACACACTCACCAATGTAACTTTATTGGACGGTAATGCACAATTTGACATTGAAGGTGCCGTTTTCGGAGGCCCGGACTTCCCTTCAGGAACGCTGGTTGACGAAACTGTATCCATTCCTGTCGTTGCAGGTACTTACAGCTCAATCACCGTAAATACTTCTACAGCCGAATATTTCTTTACAACCGCTCCGGTATATCCATCGATTGCTATTGTTGGTTCTGGCGCGGGCGGATGGCCTGTTGACCCACAGGTAGATGCCAATGTATTGGCAACGACAGATGGTGAAACTTATACTGGTTTTGTAACACTTACCGCTTTTGATGGAAGTGCCGGTTCGGGTGAAATCAAATTCCGTTCAAACAACAACTGGAGCGACCCTAACTGGGGCGGAACTGGCTTTCCTGACGGACCTACCGCAGACGGAAATATTGTTGTAAATGTTAGCGGATATTACGGGGTTACTTTTACAAGATCTACTGGTGCTTATCATTTCGCTCTGCCATCAGTTGCACTCGTTGGAGGCGCTACTCCTAATGGATGGCCGACAGGCGCTGTAGGAGAAGTTGACGCTGCTGTAATGTCGACTACTGACGGTGTTGCTTACACTTTGAATTCAATTACTTTGACCGCCGACGAATTTAAATTGCGTCAAAACAATTCATGGGATGTAGCTTGGGGCGCAATCACTTTCCCTTCAGGAATTGTTGATGCTACTCCTGGAAGCGCAAACATCATGGCAATTGCCGGAACTTACGGCGTTACTTTCAACAGGACAAGCGGACAGCTTACTTTCGGAGATGTATTGGCTACAACTTCTTTCGAAGCTTCTGCTTTTAAAGCGTATCCAAACCCAACAAACAACAACTGGAACTTCACTTCTGCTAACCAAAGCATCGAAAAAATCCAGATCGTTGACGTATTAGGGAAAACAGTCCTTAGTGTAAATCCACAAGCTACAACTGCAACTGTTGATGCTTCTGCTTTGAACAGCGGAATCTATTTCGCAAGAATCTCGACTGCAAATGCAACTAAAACAGTGAAATTGGTTAAAAACTAAGCAGCTGCTTTATCACATAAGAATCCCCTGCCATTCATTTAGCAGGGGATTTTTTTATGCAAAAAAGTAATATTGGTTTTTATAAATCGATTTATAAGCCTTACTTTTGCACCAAATTAAAAAAAAACAAAAATGGCAACGAACAGAACATTTACAATGATTAAGCCTGATGGCGTTGAAAACGGACACATCGGAGGGATTTTAAATATGATTTCAGAAGCAGGTTTTAAAATCGTCTCTTTGAAACTGACACAATTAACTGTAGCTGACGCACAGGCTTTCTACGCCGTGCACGCCGCAAGGCCATTTTACGGGGAATTGGTTGCGTTCATGTCAAGAGGCCCAATCGTTGCCGCTATCCTTGAAAAAGAAAACGCTATCGAAGCATTCCGTACGCTAATCGGTGCAACAAACCCAGCCGATGCTGCCGAAGGGACCATACGCAAAAAATACGCAAAATCTATCGGCGAAAACGCAGTCCACGGATCGGACAGCGACGAGAATGCAGTTATCGAAAGCGCTTTCCATTTCGCAGGAAGAGAGCAGTTTTAGATAGCAGATTGCAGTTAGGAAAATATCAAAAAAATCCCGTTTCGATTTGAAACGGGATTTTTTCGTATAGCTTAAAATTGTAATCTGTTCTGCTATCTGCTATCTAAAATCATCTCAACACCACAACCGTCACCACTTCCCGACCCAATTCCTCATTGATCATCTTAATAATCTTGTCTTTCCCGTAGCTCAATTCTTCGCGCAAAACCGCAGAAGTCAGTTCGACATAAAGCGTACTTCCCTTTAGTGCAATTTGGCGCGTATAGGTATTCACGCCATTGCCCATCAGGTTTTTCCATGCGTCTTTTACAGAAACCTCGTCCATTCCGGGCTGCAGCTTGTTGCTTTGGATGATCTGTTTCAAAACATCGCCAACAGAACTCTCGTTACTTAGTCGTTTTGCCATCGCCAGTCAGATTTATCGGTCCCGTTTTCTTGTAGTGGTATTCTTTTTTCTCGGCATTGAGCAACACCAGTTCTTTATCGGTAACCGAAACGAGCTCTTCTTTCCATTTCGCATACGGCGTCGAATAATAAAACCAGGTTTGACCGTCTTTGGTAACAACGGCAATATGCTCCGAAATATTATTGGCCTCAAAATGCCCATTGAGCTGCGGCATCACTTTCTTGCGGAAGCCCTGAGCGCCCTTAATCTCAAAATAATCATAGGTTTCATTTATGCTGTAATCTTTGTGCTGTCCATCGGCAAAGATGACTTTTTCAATCTCCCAATAGCCGTTAACTTTGGCAATATCAGAAGGTTTGACTTCGTGCTTGCAAGCAGAAAACAAAAACGCCAACAGGATTGTATAAACCGTATTTTTCATTGCGTAAAAATAGAATTTTTTTAGGCTTCTGAAATTTTTTTTAGAAGCTATTTCCGGCTGTCCGCTGCAATCTGTCATTGCGAACCACTATTGTCATTGCGAGCGAAGCATGGCAATCTCGCAATGACAGGATTTCCGCTTCCATCCGGGCTAAATCATCCAAAAGACAACTATAGGAAACCTTCACCAAATAATATCCACAGTTAAACTATTTGCTATCTTTATATTCCAACCTGCGCAAACCAAAATTTTCAATCTATGAAAACCAGCCTAAAAATAATGCTTTCGCTTTCCGCATTTTTTTTCTTGACCGCATGTGGCGGCTCCGACGACAATCCCGAAATACCTTCCGAAATGATGTATTTTCCGCCGCTAACCGGAACAACCTGGGAAACCAAATCAATCACCGAACTGAACTGGAACGAATCGGCCGTACAGCCTTTGCTTGATTACCTCAATCTCAAACACGCCAAAAGCTTCATGATCCTTGTCGACGGAAAAATTGTCATGGAAAACTATTTCAACGGCCATGATGCTAACGCTCCCTGGTATTGGGCCAGCGCCGGAAAAACACTCACTTCAGCCGTGACGGGAATCGCCGAACAGGAAAATTTGCTTTCGATCAATGATCCGGTTTCCACCTATCTTCCTGCATGGACCAGCCTTCCGACCGCCGAAGAAAACCAAATTCTCATTAAACACCTGCTCACCATGACTTCCGGGTTGTTGGATGAGGGCAATGAAGATTGCGTCACTCCAGCCTGCCTGACTTTTGCGGCAGCGCCCGGAACACGTTGGGCTTACGATAACGTTTATGTGAAACTGCAGGATATCGTCGCTTCGGCGTCAGGGCAAACCTGGAATGATTACTTCAATGCGAAACTCAGGAATAAGATCGGAATGACCGGCGCATGGGTCCAAACCGGCGATCTAAGCGTCTATTGGAGCACAACGAGAAGCATGGCGCGTTTTGGCTTATTGATGCTTAACAACGGCAAATGGGACACCGATCAGGTACTCAATTCTTCTTATGCTGTTTCAGCGACAGTGCCTTCGCAAACCATCAACAAATCCTATGGTTACCTTTGGTGGATCAACGGCGAAAGCAGTTATCATTTACCACAGACGCAATTTGAATTCCCCGGAAGCATTATTCCAAGCGGACCATCCGATATGTATATGGCTTTAGGCAAAAACGACCAAAAGATTTACGTGATTCCGTCTAAGAAAATGGTCGTGATCCGGATGGGCGACGCCGCAGACGAAGAAGCCGCGACACTGTCTGATTTTGATGAATTGTTGTGGCAAAAAATAAACGCGCTGTATAATTAAAAGTTAGAAAGAAAAAAGAGCCAAGAATCAAGATGTAAATTGTCTTGGTTCTTGGCTCTTTTTCCTTTATTTTTCGCTCTATTTAAAAAATGAATCCACGAATTCATATTTATTAAAAACCTGGAGATCGTCAATTCCTTCACCTACTCCGATATACCTTACCGGAATCCTGAACTGGTCTGAAATCCCGATAACGACGCCGCCTTTAGCGGTTCCGTCGAGTTTGGTTACGGCGAGTGAAGTGACTTCGGTGGCCGCCGTAAATTGTTTGGCTTGTTCGAAAGCGTTCTGTCCGGTAGAACCGTCAAGAACCAGCATCACATCATGCGGTGCTTCGCCTACGACTTTCTGCATCACGCGTTTCACTTTGGTCAGTTCGTTCATCAGTGTGATTTTATTGTGCAGACGTCCTGCGGTATCGATAATCACGACATCGGC
>DATHGE010000061.1:0-5208 GCA_035317805.1 Flavobacterium sp.
CGGGTGTTCGCCCGATAGCACCGACGAGGGGAACGGAATAACCGACAGCAACCTCGATGCTGGTTTCTCAGTAACACCTTCAGATGCGTCAGGAAACAGGTACACTTTACAAGCCAATCCGGGCGGAGGATTTCTTGGCGATAGCTGGGACTTAGGTACGGGAGCTGGTTTATTTCCCGGAGAATCAGTGCAGGAAGCTTTTTTTCCTGATGCAGGAACGTATCAAGTGACACACCAAACGGCCGGAAGGGGCGGATTGCCGGTTACGGCAGTACAAACCATCACAGTTCCTACATCCGATCCTGAAGCTGGGAATCGCGTCATCAACGGGATTTTCGCCAACGGTTCAACCACCGGGTGGACCGTATTGGATATCAGCCCTTCGGGAGCAAGCGTTACTTTCAGCGCGGATGGCGCCACATTTATCGGAACGGGTTATAACCAGAAAGCGATTTATCAGGCGATTGAAATTGAGGCCGGGGAATCTTACAAGATCGATATGAAAGTATCAGGTCCGGGATCAATAAATACCTGGCTTGAAGTATATGCTTCACCTCAGGCGCCAACACCAGGCGCAGATTATACGGCTGACGGAAAAAGAATGGGACTGAGCACCTGGGACGGATGCGCCACGTCTCTTTTCAGCGGACAGCTATCTGTGGTTGGTTGTGTCGGATCCGGAAATGAAGTAACGTTCCCTACATCCGGAACAATATACCTGCTGATCAAATCTGGCGGGGATAACATCGGCGGCGGACCAATAACCGTCACCAATATAGAATTTAGAAAAGTAAGTTAAGAATTGTTTTTTGTTTGAGTTAGTTAAAATAGCCTGCGTCACAGATGCAGGCTATTTTTAAAAAAACATCCGTTTAAATTTTACCAAATCGAAGATTATAAATACGGCTCCTTCCATTAAAATCCAAAGGAAAGGGTTTGCAATAAAAAATTACAATGAAAAAACACACCATTGCCATGCTGTTCCTGGCCATGCTTTCCATTTCGGCTTTTGCCCAAAAAGCAAAACAAAAAGCCATTGAATCAGCCTTCACCACAGCAGGAAAAAAAATCACGGTCTACACCACGGCCGACAGCACAAACCTAAAACTAACACCAACAGGCAATCTCGTTTTCGTTCCTGCAGGGCAGCCTGTAGAGCGGGAAGTTTCCGTTTTTGTCGAACCTAAAAAGAGATTCCAGACTTTCATGGGAATCGGGGGCGCCATCACCGATGCCAGCGCCGAAGTCTTTGCCAAACTCTCTAAAAAGAAACAGCAGGAATTCCTCGATGCCTATTACGATAAGGATAAAGGGATTGGTTATTCGCTGATGCGGACCACCATCCACAGTTCCGACTTTAGCAGCGAAAGCTACACTTATATCGCCGAAAACGATAAGGAACTCAAGACATTCAGCATTGACCATGACCGGAAATTTAAAATCCCGTTAATCAAACTGGCGACCAAAACCGCAGGCGGCAAGTTGCTGCTTTATGTGAGTCCGTGGAGTCCGCCGGCTTTCATGAAAGACAACAAGAACATGCTTAAAGGCGGCAAATTGCTTCCCGAATTCTACCAGCCTTGGGCGAATTATTACGTGAAGTTCATCAAGGCCTACGAAAAGGAAGGCATGCCAATCTGGGGAACCACCGTACAAAACGAACCAATGGCCGTGCAAACCTGGGAATCCTGCATTTATTCTGCCGAAGAGGAAAGGGATTTTCTCAAGAATTACCTCGGGCCAACCATGGAAAAACAAGGGCTGGGCGATAAAAAAATTGTCGTCTGGGACCATAACCGCGACCTGATGATGCAGCGCGCCAATGTTATTTTCGGAGATCCGGAAGCGTCAAAATATGCCTGGGGAATGGGTTTCCATTGGTATGAAACCTGGACAGGCGGTGCGCCGATGTTCGATAATGTCGGAAAAGTCAATGAAGCCTATCCGGATAAGAAATTGATGTTTACCGAAGGCTGCGTAGAAAGCTTCAGCCCGGCAAAATACCAGTTTTGGAAAAATGGCGAACGCTACGGAATCCAGATGATCAACGATTTCAACAATGGTACGGTGGCCTGGACCGACTGGAATATCCTGCTCGATGAAAAAGGCGGGCCGAACCATGTGGGCAATTTCTGCTTCGCGCCAATCCATGCCGATACGAATACGGACGAATTGATTTATACGCCTTCGTATTACTACATCGGGCATTTCTCTAAATTCATCCGCCCCGATGCGAAAAGGATCAGCACCACCGTGAGTAGGAGTTCGCTCCTGAGCACTTCGTTTCTCAATACCGATGGCAAAATGGTCACCGTGATCATGAACCAAAGCGATGAGAAAGTCACCTATAGCCTGATAATCGATTCGAGCAAAGCCACAGTGGTCATTCCGGCGCACGCAATCCAGACGCTGGTTTATTAGCCATTGACGATTACAATTAAAAGCAACACACTATGAAAAAAATACTATGCTGTCTTCTGATTTCCGTGACATGCCCGTCGTTCGCGCAGTTTCTGCACCGGGACGGCCAGAATATCGTCGATGGAAACGGGCAAAATGTCGTCCTGCGCGGACTGGGCCTTGGCGGCTGGATGGTCCAGGAAGGCTATATGTTGCAAACGGAATCTTTCGCGGGTCCGCAGCACGTCATCAAACAAAAGATCACTGATCTCATCGGCGCCACAAATACGGCCGAATTCTACCAGGCCTGGCGCAATAACGGCATCACCAAGCGCGATATCGATTCGCTTAAGGCTTGGGGATTTAATTCCGTTCGTTTGCCGATGCACTACAATTTATACACATTGCCGATTGAAAATGAAGCCGGTTCCGAAAATACCTGGCTCGATGAAGGTTTCACTATAACCGATAATTTATTGCAATGGTGCGCCGACAACCAGATGTACCTTATTCTCGATATGCATGCCACTCCGGGCGGACAGGGAAAAGATGCCGCCATTTCCGATTACGACCCAACGAAACCGTCGCTTTGGGAAAGTCAGGCAAACCGCACAAAAATGATCGCACTCTGGCGCAGGCTCGCCGACCGGTATAAAGACAATCCGTGGATCGGTGCCTATGACATCATCAATGAACCCAACTGGAATTTCACCGGAACCAACCAAAATGGCTGTGACGAAAATTCGAATGCACCTTTGCGCGCTTTAATGGTGAGCGTCACCAATGCCATCCGCGAAGTCGACAACCACCATATGATCATCGCCGAAGGCAATTGCTGGGGCAACAATTACAATGGGATTTTGCCACTTTGGGATGCCAATATGGCGCTGAGTTTCCATAAATACTGGAACTACAACGACATCGGCTCGATTCAGGGAATGCTTAACCTGCGGGCGCAATACAATGTTCCGATCTGGATGGGCGAGGGCGGCGAAAATTCGAACGTCTGGTTCAGGGATGCAATTTCACTGTTGGAATCGAACAACATCGGCTGGGCTTTCTGGCCAATGAAAAAAATCGAGAACATTGCAGGCGTGACCTCCGTAACGAAAACCGCCGATTACGATGTGCTACTCAACTATTGGAAAAATGGCGGCACGCAGCCCACAGTCAACTTTGCCAAAACGGCGCTGATGCAGATTGCCGAAAATTTCAAGATGCAGAATGTCACGGTAAAACCGGATGTGATCGACGCGATGTTCCGACAGGTTCAGACTTTAGATACTAAAAAATACAAAAGCAATGTTGTTCCGGGGAAAATATTCGCCACGCATTACGATTTAGGAACCAATGGAAAAGCCTATTGGGACAAAGTCATCGCCGATTACCATGTCGCCACTTCAGGAGCAAACACCGCATGGAACAGCGGATACACCATGCGAAATGACGGTGTTGATATCGAGAAATGTACCGATTCGCCAACAAACGGCTACCAGGTCGGGTTTATAGAGGCGAATGAATGGCTGCAATATACCATTCCGTCTGCTGCGCTTACCGCATACGATGTCGATATCCGGTATTCGGGAACAGGAAAACTGTATCTCGAAGATGCGATCGGGCAGATTTCAGAAGCGATTGTTTTGCCGCCAACAGGAAGCATCACGACATGGAATACGGTTACGCTTACCGATGTACTTTTAAAGGCAGGCGACAATAAAGTGAAGGCATACTTTGAAAATGCTGGCTTCAATCTCAATTTTATCGAATTCAAAAACCCACGCACTTCGAGCCAGGTCGCACTGAAAATCATCGACGCATCGACGAATATGCTGGGCGATAAAGTCGGCGTGACATTCAACAAGGAGTTACAATCATCAATCAATTTTTCGCTGAGCAACCTGGTGCTGAAAGTCAACGGAACTACTGTTGCCATCAGCAGCATCGGCTACAACATCCCGGAACAGTCGGCCATTGTGATCAAACCCGCAACGGCCATCAATGTGACGGATGTCGTGACGCTGGATTATGCAGGGACAAATATTGTCGCTTCCGACGCCACTTCACAGTCGACATTTACCGACATGCCTGTGCAAAACAGGGTTGGCAATATCCTTGGAATTTCAGGTAAAATCGAAGCCGAAAACTTCTATAACAATGTAGGTTTGAATACTGAAACCACGACCGACAGCGGACTCGGGCAAAATATCGCTTATACCGATTCTGGCGATTATCTCGATTATCTCGTCAATATTTCCGAAGCCGGAAACTACAAGATAGAATACCGCACCGCGGGACAATCGGCCACAGGAAAAATAAAGCTGCAGCTGATTAACGATACGACTGCCGATATCCAGACGGTCACGCTTCCGGCAACCGGCGGCTGGCAAACCTGGCAGACTGTCGCTTCTGAGGCGGTGCTTCCGGCCGGGAGATATATTTTAAGATTAACGATTGTGGATCCGGGTTTCAACCTGAACTGGGTAAAATTTACTTACATCATGCCCGATGCCGATAATGACAACGTCGGCGATGCTGCCGATTTGTGTCCGGATACGCCTTCCGGAGATCTGGTCGATTTCAGCGGATGCACGGTATTCAGTTTGGCGGCGAACAATTTTACGGTACAGACGACCGGCGAAACCTGCCGCACTTCCAACAACGGTATCATCACAATTAATGCGGCAAGTGCGAATTCTTATGTCGCTGCGATTTCGGGGAACAGCGTGAACCAAACGATCCCGTTTACAAATTCGACTTCATTCGGCAGCCTGCAGGCCGGAACGTATAATGTCTGCATTACGATTCCGA
>DATHGE010000062.1:0-7870 GCA_035317805.1 Flavobacterium sp.
GCCCGTGGATGCCTTTCGATTTCATCGGAGACAATCCGCACGGACGGATGATTTCCTTGATTTCCTCCACAGTCATTTTCACCATGTCATACGGATTGTCGGCCTTTGCAAACAATAACGGCGTAATCTGGTTCACGCGCACATCCGTACATTGTGCCGAAAGCAACACCGCAATCAGCAAAGTGTAAGCGTCTTTGTGATTCAATGGAATCGGGACTTCGGGATAGATTTCTTTTAACGTATTTATAACAAATGTGGCACGCTCCTTTTTGGTCATTTATGACTAAATTTGATTCGCATAAAAATAGGATAATTTTATCGATGTGCCTAATCCGGCTGTCCGCTGTATCTTTTGTTGCTTAAAGAAAGCAACAAAAGGATGCCGCTTCCATCCGGGGCAAAAGCGTTCAACATTCAAAATTCGTTGTTCAACATTGAACATTTTTTTATTTTCGAACTTTTAAAATGTTGAACCAATGAATGTTGAATAACGAATAATGAAATAAAAACAACCAACATGACAACACTAAAAAAGGGCGATCCGGCACCCGATTTCTCCGGCTTCGACCAGGACGGAAAGTTCCGCCAACTCGAAGATTACAAAGGCAAGAAACTCGTCGTGTTCTTTTATCCGAAAGCCGATACGCCCGGCTGTACCGCCGAAGCCTGCGATTTGCGCGACAATTACGAACGGTTCCAGGCCAACAATTACGAACTCCTTGGCGTGAGCGCCGACGCCCAAAAGAAACAGGCGAAGTTTAAGGAGAAATTCAAATTCCCATTCCCGCTTTTGGCCGACGAAGACAAAGAAGTCATTAATGCATTTGGCGTCTGGGGCCCGAAAAAATTCATGGGAAGAACTTACGACGGAATTCACCGTACAACTTTTGTCATCGACGAAAACGGTATCATTGACGAAGTGATTTCCGATGTAAAAACCAAGGACCACGCGGCACAAATCCTGAAATAATACTTAAAAAGTTTCCCGGAACTAACAACTTGTTCACGTGTGTAAAAAAGATGATTAAACCCTAAGATTTTTTTGCCGAAAATCAAGCACGGTTCAGGTTTCTTTGACGCACGGTTTTACTTTATCAAACCGCGCCTTTTACTTTATTAAACCTGTTGGTTTCAGTTTTGAAAACGTACTTGGTTTTAATGACCGAATCCAAGTAGGTTTTCGTTTCTGAAACCAAGTACGTTTCAGAAACTGTTTCTAAGTACTCCAACAAAACTGAAAATTTGCGAACAGCTGATTTTGCTTGGATTTTTAAATTTAGGATGGCGTTAGAAAATGTAATTTATCACGCCGTGGAAAGGTGTTTTTTGCAAGGTCGAAATTGCACAAAATTCAAAAAAAAGCCGGAAATCACTTTCCGGCTTTTTATATAATTGAATGTTATTTCGTCTTTTCCAAAACCTTGTTCGGATCGTAGCCAAACAATTGGTGTTCTTTGATTAATTCAGCGATACCTTGTGGCAGCATTGGCTCCCAGCCCGGTTTTCCGTCGCTGATCATTTTTAAAACTTCACGCGAGAAGACTTCCAAAGTGTGCGGATCGAAGTCGTTAATGTCGACTACTTTTCCGTTGAATTTAAAGAATTTATACAATTCCTTCATTCGTGGATGCACTTTCAGGTTTTCAGAATTGATGATTTCGCCTTCTTCATTCACCATCGGATACAGGAAAACTTTCAAGTCACGGTAGAACAATTTACCGAAAGCTTCGAGGATTCCGCCGCTCAGATGGCGGTAATATTTCTCATCGAAAATATCGACCAGATTGTTGACGCCCATCGCCAATCCCATACGGGCTTTGGTATAGCTCGAGAAATATTCGACCACTTTGTAATATTCCTGGAAATTTGAGATCATTACGGTCTGGCCAAGCGAACACAGCAATTCAGCCCTGTCCATGAAATCGCGTTCGTCGATTTCGCCTTCCGAACGCAAATTGGAAAGTGTAATCTCAAAAACTACCAACGTATTTTCCTTGCTGACCTTGCTTTCCTCGAGGAACATTTTGAGAGATTTCTCATACATGTCCATATTGACTTTCGTCACCGGACGGAAACTTCCGCGCAAAGCGAGGATATTTTTCTTGTAGAGGATCGCTGCAGGCAAAATGTTTTTCCCTTCCGGGTCGAACATCACCGCGTCGGTCATCCCGTTTTTAACGAGCTGCAAGCTCATCAATCGGTTATCGACATCGGCAAAACGCGGTCCGGCAAAATTGATCGTATCGATTTCCAACTGGTCCTTGTCCAAATGGTCATACAGATAACGCAGTAATTTTTTCGGGTCGTTGTACTTATAATAGGCACCGTAAATGAGGTTTACGCCAAGAATCCCGAGGGTTTCCTGTTGCAAACGCGCATCGGTTTCTTTAAATCGTATGTGGAGTGTGATTTCGTTGTAATCTTCGTCTGGCTCGATCTGGTATTTGATCCCGACCCAGCCGTGGCCTTTGAATTGCTTGGCGAAGTCAATCGTAGCGACCGTATTGGCATAACTGAAGAACATCTTATTCGGATGTTTCTCACGGCTCAAACGTCTTTCGATCAGGTTGACTTCGTGCGTCAGCATTTTTTTAAGCCGACTTTCGGTGACATATCTTCCGTCTTCCTCAACGCCATATATCGCGTCGCTGAAATCCTTATCGTAGGCCGACATGGCTTTCGCGATGGTTCCTGACGAGCCTCCGGATCTGAAAAAGTGCCGTACTGTTTCCTGTCCGGCGCCAATTTCGGCAAAGGTTCCGTAGATATTGTCGTTGAGATTGATTCGCAGCGCCTTGTCCTTAACTGAAGGAATTGTTTCGATGACCTTGTCACCTTTTAATTTTATTTCAATGTCCATTTTTATATATCACTGTCAACACGACAAAGTTAATAATTTGGGGCTCTAATAAAAGATAATAATCTTATTTTTGTAAAAAAATAACATACTTTGAAGGTATATTTTTTAGGCACGGGAACTTCTCAGGGCATTCCGGTAATCGGAAGCGACCATCCGGTTTGTAAAAGTGATGATTATAAAGACAAAAGGTTGCGCGTTTCCATTTGGATTTCATGGGACAATTTTTCTTTTGTGGTCGATTGCGGTCCGGATTTCCGCCAGCAGATGCTCCTTTCAGGCTGCACTAAAATCGACGGGATTATCTATACCCACGAGCATTCCGACCATACTGCCGGCATGGACGACATCCGCCCGTTCAATTTCCGCCAGGGACCGATGCCGGTTTATGCGCACCGACGCGTCATTGAAAACCTTTCCAAACGGTTCGACTATATTTTTGAGACGGCCAATAAATATCCGGGAGCGCCTTCGGTCAATGCGATTGAAGTGATCAATAACCAGCCTTTTTCTATTGGCGACAAGACCGTAATCCCAATCAATGTCCATCATGGTGGCCTGCAGGTTTTTGGCTATCGCATCGATGATTTCGCCTATCTGACCGATGTCAAGACCATCGAAAATTCCGAAATCGAAAAACTCAGGGGCGTAAAGGTTTTGGTTATAAACGCCTTACGAGAAGAAGCGCACCATTCGCATTTTAATTTGCAGGAAGCGCTCGATTTCATAACTTTGGTGCAGCCCGAAAAGACATACCTGACGCACATCAGCCACACTTTCGGCTTCCATGAAAGCATACAGCAGAAATTGCCCGAAAATGTATTCGTGGCTTATGATAACCTAGAAATTTATATATAGAAATGAAAAAATCCCTATTCCTGTACCTGTTTATCCTCGCCGCACTGATGAATGTTTTTACCTACATGTATTTCAGCAAAGAGGCCGCTTTTGAAAAGGACCAGCATGAAAAACTGACCAAAAAATTCACCGACAGCATCAACGCCATCCATGAAAAATCCGGAGACGCCAATTATTTTTCGCTCGAAACGAACGATAAGGCGCAGGATTATTTTACCAATACGACTTATGACAAGGTGATTCCGCTGGTGACCGAAAAACTCATGGACCTGAACAACAACCCTAAAGGGAATCCTTATACCGGGCAGGACCAGATTGGCGCACAAAAATTCATCTTCAACAAGATTAAAATCCTGAACCACCGCTGGATTATCGCCGATTACAGCGACGGCGAATATTGGGGTGAAGCATTGCTCAAATATTTCCTCAACGACGACGGAACGGTTTCCTACGAAACGATCCAGTCGGTTTTGTACCAGAAATAATAGTTTTTTAAGGGAAGTTGTTTTGCGTGAAGGATGGCAGCGAAAATCCTTTTCCCGTCAGTTCGAGTGCGCCTGAAAGGCGTGTATCGAGAACACGGAAAAGATTGTAGCGAACAGCCTGACCCTCAGGGGCACGCCCAATTTTTTCTATTATTTCTTCCTCAGCCAATCCCGGAAATCAAAAAAGTTCTGTGGCGAAACGCCATGCCCGACCGGATATTCCTTATACACGTTTTCGATGCCCAGTCTATCGAGGAATGGTTTGGTCTTCCGCGCCCAATCCACAGGAATCACCTGATCGACGGTGCCGTGCGAAGCGAAAATCCGAAGATTGGAAAAATCATTTTCCATGAAATTTTCAACCGCCATTTCGCCATTCACATACCCGCTCATCGCAACGACCTGCTGCACTTTTTCGGGATACGAAAACGCGACGGCATAGCTCAGAATCGAGCCCTGGCTAAAACCGACCAAAGTCACTTTCTCCTTGTCGATCGGATAGGCGGCGAGCAATTCGTCGATAAAACCAGCAACGAGTTCGCGTGATTCAATCGCCTGTCCGATATTGGAGAATTTGTTTTCATTGGCATCAAAATCAATCGCATACCAGGCATAACTTCCGTATTGCAAATCATAAGGCGCACGTGCAGAAACGACATAATATTCTTCCGGAAGTTCCGGTGCAAACGAAAATAAATCGGCGTCATTGCTGCCATAACCGTGAAGCAACAGCAACAGCGGATTTTTATCGCGCTTCACTTTCGGCTCCCGGATCAGGTATTCTAAAGATAAATTCATGGTAAATTAAGATATGCCTTTCAGCCATTTTTGAAAGAAGTTGCCCAGGATCGGAATCGGTGTCGTTTCTCCCCTGATCGCCCCATAAAGGCCAAAAGACCAAAGCACGGAAACGAAAATCCACATCGCGACAGAAATCTGCGGCGAATCAAACGGACTGACGATGAGCCCGAGCGAGACAAATAAGATCGACAAGCCCAAAGCCTGCCGGATGTGAAACGAGGCAAAAGCATTCTTATTTTCGCCATTCATCGACATCGCGATAAAAATGCCAACAATCAGGATATAACTGGTGATGGCGGCAGATTTTCCTTCTTCGATTGGATTGTTCATGCGTAATTTATTGCAGGATGAGTTTTCCCTGATTGTATATCCCGTAAACTTTCCCTTTCATTTTCATGTTGAGGAATGCAGAGTTTTTCGATTTGGATAAGATATTTTCTTTGGTGAACGTCCAGTTTTCCCCGGGATTGAAAAGCGTCAGGTTTGCTTTTGCGCCTTCACCGACATTTTGGTTTTCGACAGAAAAAATGGTCTTTCCAAAGGTTAGTTTTTCAACAACGGTTTCCAAAGGCAAAACAGTCAGCAGTGCGCCGAAAGCGCTTTCGAGCCCGATCGTGCCGTTTTTGGCCAGATCGAATTCCATTTTCTTATGTTCGATATCGATCGGATTATGATCGGAGGTAATCATGTCGATTGTTCCGTCTTTAACGCCTTTTAGCAATGCTTTCCGGTCGGAATCGGTTCGCAGCGGCGGCGCGACTTTATATCTCGTGTCAAAACCGTCCAGCTTTTCATCGGTCAATGTCAGATGGTGCACCGAAACGCTGCAGCTCGCCTGCAATCCTTTCGCTTTCGCATCCTTAATCAGCTGTACCGATTTTGCGGTGGAAATCGTCGGGATATGCAATTTCCCACCGGTATATTCAAGTAAAAATAAATTTCGGGCAACCTGTAATTCTTCTGCCAAAGCCGGAATTCCTTTCAGTCCCAACCGTGTAGAAACGATGCCTTCATTGGCAACGCCGCTGCCTTTGATTTTCTCATCCTGGCTGTAGGCGATGAGGAGTCCGTCAAAATCCTGGACATATTGCAACGCGATTTTGAGCAGATTGGGGTTCTCCAAGTTTTTATTATAATCCCCGAAAGCAATCGCCCCGGCATTTTTCATATCAAACAGTTCTGCCAAATCTTTCCCTTCAGAATCTTTGGTCAGTGCGCCAATTGGAAACAATTGCGTAGCCGCACCTTTTGCCTTGAAATTCACAAAATTAACCTGCGACTGGTTGTCGATCACCGGAAAAGAATTCGGCTGCAGCGCAATCGCCGTAAAGCCGCTTTTTGCCGCGACGTCCAATCCGTTGGCGATGGTCTCGCGGTCTTCAAAACCGGGTTCGCCAAGTGAAACGCTGCTGTCAAACCAACCTTGCGAAACATGCAGGTTTTCATACCTGATTTCGGGTAACTTTTTGGGGTTTGGCAATTGGTTTCCGATTTTTATAATCGTCCCGTTTTCGATTTGCAAATCCACAACCTGGTTATGGAAAGTGCTTTTCGGGTCGATGATTTTGGCAGTTCTGATGATTAGGTTCATTTTACCAATTTTTGAATGAGTAGTTCGGTGACTAAAAATAAAAGGGTCAAAATAACAAACCACCTCCAGATTTCATTGTCTGTGCGGTTGGTTTGGAGTGTGTCAAAAACAGCATCGATGGTTTCGGCAGACTTGAATCCGGAAACCAAATCAGCATTGTTTTGGGTTAAATCACTTTCAGTTCTGTCGTAATTGAAACTGATGTTTTTCAGCAATTCCTCCTGCTTAAAGATACCGAAATTTCCGGCCTGTCCGGGATATTCGTTGAAGGTCAGTTTGACCTTGTTGTTTAAAATCTGCTGTATCGGAATAAACTTCTCATCGGTATTTTTTACCGAAACGATTTCGTCTTTCGACAATAGGGCGTCGATAAAAAACGGTTTGTTTTCCCCAATCGGAATGGCAATAATCCCTGTTTTCCGGCTGCTTTGCGACATATTGTAAAACGTCGGGACAATCAGCGGCGAGTTCTGGAAATTCGAATTTTCCTTATTGATCGCCGCCGCAAAAATATAAACCGCCGAAACCGGATTCTGGATTCCCGTCAGGAAAGCGCTTTGGTCTTCATAGCTCAAAGCCGCGGGTGAAGCGGAGCTGATTACAAATGAGGTTTTGGTTTCGGGATATTGGAAATTATCGATTTTCTTCTCGAAGACCGAACTGAACAACGGATGGCTGAAATTGATTCTGGTCACCAGCTTTTCCGTAGTCGCCAACGATTTGAATTGGACCGCCCCGAAATTCGCCAAAAAAGCATTGAGGTTTGAAACCTGGCTTTCGGTCGACGGGATTACAATCAGGTTTCCGCCTTTCTCAACAAATGATTTGAGCGTGGTTTGCAGCGCCTGCGGGATATCTTTGAGTTCGTTGAGTACAATCGCATCCTGTTTTTCGAGCAGGTTGTAATCAAGTTCAGATAAAGTAAAGTTGTTAAAATTGAACTCGTCGTTCGTATAAATCCGTTTGAGGAAATTGCTTTTTTCAGCGTCGCCAATACCGATTATATTGAGTTTTTCAGGTTTTGAAATGCTGAAATACAATTTGTTGTCGTATTCCAAACCATTGTCGACAATCGAAGCGTAACCGTTAAAATCTGCTTTCGGAATGGTAAAACTGATGTCTTTTTCCTTTGTGTCGAATTGGACGAGTGTTTTGGCAATCAGCTTATTGTTATTGTACAGCGCAACGGGAATGTCTTTAAAATCTTCCCCGTATGCCTTCAGTTTTATTCCGATATCATAGAAATTATCGAGTGTCTGTCTGATGTAAACGCTGTCG
>DATHGE010000063.1:0-8986 GCA_035317805.1 Flavobacterium sp.
AAAACAAACAGCTGCAGGAAAAATTTGAAATCCAGCCCTATAAATTCGACTCCGAATTCGAGCCTTCAGAAACCTTCGATTTCAAAGGAAGGCAGACCAATATTGATATCGTTGCCAAAAATCTAAAAAGTCTCAACAAGAACAAGACTTTCCCGACAGTTTTGATTTCCGACGGAAACCAGACTTCAGGAAACGATTATGTTTACGGTTTCGACCCAAACAATAAGGTTTATCCTTTGGTGGTAGGCGATACGACGACTTTCCTCGATTTAAAGATCAGCCAGCTCAATGTCAACAAGTACGCTTTCCATAAGAATAAATTCCCGGTGGAAGTTTTCCTGCAATATTCCGGCAACAAAAGCATTACCGCCGATTTCAGCATTTCCCAGGGAAATACCGTTTATAATAAGCAGCCGGTCGCCTTTTCTCCTTCCAAAAAATCCGCCATCATCAGCGTGCTTTTGCCTGCAGACAAAACCGGATTGCAGGTTTTCCGCGCCGCGTTAAAATCGAAAGAAACGGAGAAGAACAATTACAACAACCTCAAGAATTTCGCAGTTGAAGTGATCGACCAGCGTTCGGAAATTGCCATCGTCTCTTCGATAAACCATCCCGATATTGGTGCGTTGAAACGTGCTATCGAAACCAATCCACAGCGAAAGGTAACGATTGTCAAGCCTAAGGAAATCAAATCGTTATCCGATTATAATGTTTTGATTCTGTACCAACCAGATTCTGATTTCAAATCGATTTTCGACACCAATAAAAACGCCGGCGTCAACACATTTATCATTACCGGCAACGACACCGATTTCCAGTTCCTGAATATGAACCAGGGCAATCTCGTTTTCAGGATGAGCTCGCAGACCGAAGATTATATCGCCGGATTCAATACGCAATTCAATCTTTTCGCCACCGATGATATCGGTTTTGAAAGCTTTCCGCCGCTGCAAAACGCATTCGGGACAGTAACCGCAAACGGCAATGTGGATGTTTTGCTGTCTTCAAAGATCAGGAATATTGCGACCAATGCGCCGTTGCTGGCTTTTGCGGAAAACCAGGGCAAGCGTTCGGCATTCCTCTTAGGGGAAAATATCTGGAAATGGCGGCTGCAAAGCCACATCGACAATAAGTCTTTTGAAAAATTTGATGTCTTTACCGATAAGATCATCCAGTTTCTGGCTTCGAATAATGCCCGGAAATCTTTGGTCGTAAACCATGAGAGCTTTTACAATTCGGGCGAAGCGATCGAGATCAACGCGCAGTATTTCAACAAGAATTATGAATTTGACGAGAAAGCCAGACTGACGATTTCGGTGACGAATAGGAATACGAAACAGACTAAGAATTACGACCTGCTCAAAGCCAATAATTCCTATAAGGTGAACCTTGACGGGCTTCCGGCGGGACAGTACAATTTTGCGGTAAAAGAACTCAATTCCAAAACCACCTATAACGGCTATTTCGAGATTCTCGATTTCGACATCGAAAAGCAATTCGTAAACCCGGATCTCAATAAACTGAACCAACTCGCCATGCAGACACAGGGCAAGGTTTTTATGCCGAACCAGGTGGAGACTTTAGTGAAATCGTTGCTCGAAAACGAAAACTACAAAGCGGTGCAAAAAGCGGTCGTGAGGAAAATCCCGTTGGTCGACTGGGTTTGGTTGCTTATTATAATCGCTGCGGCCTTATCTTCCGAGTGGTTTCTGAGGAAATACAACGGCATGCTCTAGTTCTTAAGCAAATCTTAAGTCGCTTTTAAGTTAACCTTAAGCGCGAATTTTGGATGATTTTTGACTTTTGTTGAAAATTATTTCAATGTTCAAAAAGCTCCATTTTTCAAATAGGTATTCGTTGTTTTTTTCCTTTACGGCCTGGTTCCTTATCATTTCATTCCTGCTCCGCATCGTATTTTTTATTTGGCAGAAAGGCGAAGTGTCGTGGAATATTATCGATTTTGTGCGGACAATCGGGGTCGGTCTTTTCTTTGATATCGGCACGATCAGTTTCCTGCTGATTCCATCCGCACTCTATTACCTGATCGTTCCCAACAAATTTATAGGATCATGGATAGACAAAATATTCATTTGGTTTTTCACCTCACTTGGGCTATTTATCCTTGTCTTTACTTTTTTTGCCGAAATCACTTTTTGGGACGAATTTAAAAACCGTTTCAACTTTATCGCGGTCGATTACCTGATCTATACGCATGAAGTGGTTGCCAACATCGAGCAATCGTATCCTTTGCCGTTTCTGATCGGCGGCATTGCTATCATTTCGCTGCTGATACTGTTGCTGTTTTACAAATGCAAGATCTTTCAAAAGACATTTTCAGGTTTGGCAACACTCAAAGACCGTCTGGTAATATTGGGGTCGGTTGTTGCAATCGCTTTATTTTTTGGCCTATTCGTGAAAAATGTGAATGCCGAATGGTCTCCAAACCGCTACAATTCTGAAATCTCAAAATCGGGCATCTATTCCTTTTTTGCAGCATTCCGGAATAACCAGATGAAGTACAAGGAGTTTTATTCTTCCACCGACGACATCATGTCTTTCAGGATCGTACAGAACAGGTTGGCGGAAAAGAACGCCGAATTTAGCCCGAAATTGTATTCCATCCACAGGAAAATTACCGACAGCCTGCCTTCAGAAGAAAAGAAGAATGTCGTCTTTATTCTGGTCGAAAGCCTTAGCGGAAGCTTTATGCGCGAATTCGGAAACCAACAGAATATCACGCCTTTCTTAGACAGCCTGGCGCAGAAAAGCATCTTTTTTAATAACCTTTACGCCACGGGGACACGCACCGTCCGCGGTATGGAAGCCACAACCTTATGCATCCCGCCAACACCGGGGCAAAGCATCGTGAAGCGCCCCGAAAACCACAACCTGTATACGATTTCAAATGTCTTCAGGAACCGTGATTACACCTGCAATTTCTTTTATGGCGGCGACGGTTATTTTGACAATATGAACAGTTATTTCGGTGGGAATGGCTTTAATATCTACGACCGCGGCAGGGGAAGTGTACTGAGTGACGACATCAAGATGAAGCGCCACAATATTTCCGATAAGGAAGTGACTTTCGAAAACGCCTGGGGCATCTGTGACGAGGATATTTTCAACAAAATGCTCCAGGTCGCCGACGCGCATTACAGCAGGAATGAGCCTTTCCTGAATTTTGTGATGACTACTTCCAACCACAAACCATATACGTATCCGCCGAATAAAGTCATCATTCCATCCGGGATGAGCAGGGAAGGAGCGGTTCAGTATACCGATTTTGCCTTGCACCAGCTGTTCGAAAAGGCCAAAAAGAAGCCTTGGTTTAAGAACACCGTTTTTGTAATCGTGGCCGACCATTGTGCAAGCAGCGCGGGAAAAGACGAAATTGATGTGGCGAATTATCACATTCCGGCTTTCATCGTAAATTTCCCTGAAGGGCAGAATCAGAAATTGGTTAAACAGTGCTCTCAGATTGATATTTTCCCGACGCTGTTTGCTTTGTTTCACTGGAATTACGAATCGGATTTCTTTGGCAGGAATGTACTCAGTCCCGAATTTGAAGAGCGTGCCTTTACCGGAACCTACCGCAAACTCGTATTGATGAAAGGCAGTAAAACCATGATCTTATCCGATCAGAAGAAACAGAATTTCTACGATTGGAACAAAGCCGACAACAGCCTGACACCTTTGCCAATGGACGGAAACTTCCTTGAAGAGACGATTTCTTGGTACCAGACCGCCGATTATCTTTTTACAAACAAGCTGCTTAAATAATCTGTCGATAATAAAAGAACTTTATTGAAAACGCTTCCGACAATAAATATTTATTATTGGTACCTGCTCATCAGTGTCACAATAATTGGTGAAACGGCTGCGGACCTGTTATCGATGACTTTTGACGTTGGATACGGCATGAGTACTTTAATTCTGTTAGGGCTTTTCTTACTGGTTTTGGGCAAAGCATTACTTTCAAAAGGGCAACAGCCTTTTGTTTACTGGCTTTTAATTAGCCTAGCAAGCACATCAGGGACAACAATTTCTGATTTTTTTTCGAGAACATTACAGTTTGGTTACGGAATAACCTGTGTACTGGTGGCAATGCTGCTTATTTCTGTTTTCATCCTATTGAAGAAGCGTAAGGAAACCCAAATTATCAATGCTACACTTGACAGTAAAACCGAATTGTTTTATTGGCTGGCACTGCTATTTTCGAGCATCTTTGGAACAGCTTTTGGCGATTTGATTGCCAATGGAACACCACTTGGTTTTGCAGGCACAACTGTGCTATTGCTTTCCTTATTGTCAATCATCGGTTTTGTCTCCCAATTCACAAGTGTTTCAAAAGAAATCTGCTATTGGGCAGCAATTGTAATCATTCATCCGATAGGCGCAACTACAGGGGATTTCATGACAAAACCCGAAGGGCTAAACCTGGGTAATGCCATGGCAACAGCAATTATTCTTGGCATGCTCAGTGCTATTATTTTTATTTTCAGGAAAGCCCAAAAAAATAATTCCCTTTAGAATTAAAATCAAATATTATTGATATTTTTATACGGAAATTCACCGCTATGAAAAACACTACTATCGTATTGCTACTACTGACCAACAGCGTAATTGGCTATTCTCAGGAATGGAAAAACAATCTCAACGCAGCCTTTAAGGAAGCTTCGGTTTCAGGGAAAGAAGTGCTGCTGTTCTTTTCGGTCGCCGAAAACTGCGAAAGCTGTGCAAAACTCGACCATAATGTATTGCAGTCGGATGAATTCAGGTCGTATGCCAAAGAGAATTTCGTGCTCGTCAAACAGGATTTCAATTCCGGTACGGCAGATAACATCGAAGAAAACCTGCTGATTGTAGAGAAATACAACAAAGACGGATTTTTTCCCTTGGTCGTCATCATCAATAAGAATGCGAAAGTTTTAGGACAGATTGGCGCCTACAACGACGAATCGCCCAAAGAATATGTTGCCAAACTGCAATCCATAAAACGAAGTTAAGTGAAAATATTGATAGTTGAGGACGAACCGGGCATTTCCCAATTCTTAAAGCAGGGTCTGGAAGAAGAGAACTATCAGGTGACAATCGCCGTCGATGGTAAGGAAGGCCTGAAACTCGCCCAGAATATGGTGTTCGATCTATTGCTGCTCGACTGGATGCTCCCGAAAATGACCGGCCTTGAAGTCTGCACCGAATTCCGGAAAAGGGACAAAACCACACCTATTATTTTCCTTACCGCAAAAGATACCATTTCCGAAACCATTACCGGATTAAAGGCAGGCGCGAATGATTACATCAAGAAACCGTTCAGTTTTGAGGAACTTCTGGAGCGGATGAAAGTCCAGTTCCGCAATTTCGAAAGCGAAGACACCGAACTGCAACTCGGTACGATAAAACTCAGCAAAAAATCGCACCAGGTTTTCAACAACGGCATCGAGGTACTGCTCACGCAAAAGGAATTTTCGCTATTGGAATACCTGATGGAAAACAAAGGGAAAGTCTGCACCCGCAACCAGATTATCGAAGATGTCTGGAATATCCATTTTGAATACGATACCGGTGTCATCGATGTGTTCATCAATTCATTGCGAAAAAAGCTCAACCTCAAAAAAGAACAGGATTTTATCAAGACCATCCGCGGAATTGGCTACATTGCTAATGATTTAGATTAGAGTATGCAGCAAATATCATTTAAAAACAGGATCGCTTTCAACTACCTTTTCAGCACTGCTTTATTGGTGCTGTTTGTTTTTGTGATCATTTACAACATTGTTTCGTATACTGTTTATTCACATGTTGATAATGATATTGCGATTGAAGTGAATGACCATTTGAGTGAAATCAAAATAACAAACGACCACGTCCAACTTATAGATGTCGAGGAATGGCGTGAACAGGAACACAACACTCTGAATGTGAATCCGGTTTTCGTGCAGATTCTGGATGGCGATAAAAAGCTCGTCGACAAATCACCGAACCTGAAAGACCTCGACCTCGAACTGCACGGAAATGAACAGGCATTCAAGGCTTTCAATGCCAAACTGGCCGGGAAATCGATCAGGCAGACACAGTTTCCGGTATTGCACAAAGGAAAAACTGCAGGCTATATCATTATCGCTATGTCGCTCGAAGAGGCAAATCTTGTACTCAGGAACCTGGGCCAGGTGCTGTGGATTTCCTATCCGATTATTTTGCTGCTGCTTTTTTTTACCGCGCGTTTTATCGCCGGAAGGAACATCAGGCCAATTATCGCCATTACGGAAACCGCCAGCGCCATCACGCGCGAGAATCTAAAATCACGGATCAAACTGCCGCAGAACAGGGACGAACTCTATGTGCTTTCCAAAACGATCAATGATTTGCTGAATCGGATTGAAAATGCCATCGCCCGTGAAAAACAATTTACGTCAGACGCTTCACACGAACTACGCACACCGTTAGCTGTTGTCAAAGGGACGCTCGAGGTCCTGATACGGAAACCGCGTGAAAAACAGGAATATGAGGAAAAGATAAAATACTGCATCAGCGAAGTCGACCGCCTCAATAATCTGGTAGACCAGTTGCTTTTGCTCGCCCGGTTCGAGAACCATAAAATCGTAATCGATAACGGTCAGATCGAGCTTGATGAAATTATCCTGAAGTCGTTGGAGCGCTTTTCATCAGAGATCGAAAGCCGCAATATCGCCATCGATTTTAAATTTGAGGAACATTTCCATATCAATTCAGACGCCTACCTGGTTTCGATAATCATTGAGAACCTATTGTCGAATGCACTGAAATATTCCAAGACAGGCGGTAAAATCCAGATTGTACTTTCTAAGAAAAATGAATCGGTTTTATGCGAGATCATTGACAATGGCATCGGCATTCCGGAAGAAGACCTGAGCAAGATTTACGAACAATTCTACCGCTCGCAGGCAACCGTACATCCGGCCATTAAAGGAACCGGACTCGGTTTGTCGATTGTGAAACGCCTTTGCGATTTGCTGCAGATTGAGATTAAAATCGAAAGCGTCGCACAGGCCGGAACTGCCGTAAGCATTCTGTTTCCGTTGTAATTTTCCGTTATTTTCAATAAAAGCGCGGCGTTTTCGGAAAATCCTTAAATCGGCGACATTGCGGCCGACTTTCCTTTTTTTTCAAAAACCAAAAAGCTATATTTACTCACCATAAACAATCCGCTTTTTATTCTATGAACTCCCAAAAGAATACGATTATACCAGATATTGATGAATATCTGACCGAACCGCAGCTCAATATTGTGCTCACCACCGACGATGACGATGCGAGGCCGGTTTACATTTCTGGAAATTTCAACAACTGGCATACGCAGGACCGCAATTTCGTTATGGAACGTATCGAAGACGGCCTGTACCATTTCAAATTCCCGCATGATTTCGCCTATCCCGACGAATTGCTTTATAAGTTTACCAAAGGCGATTGGAGTGAAGTCGAAATCGACAAATACGGAAACCGCACCGAAAACCGCTCCTGCCAAGAACACAAAGGCGTTCGGAAAGAACATGTCGACCGCTGGCGGAAAAACTGGCTGCCGTTCAAGCCCAATTTCCTGCCGCAGATTCACCTGATCTCTGAGGATTTTGAAATGCCGCAGCTCAACAAGAAGCGGAAAATCTGGGCATTACTGCCTTACGATTACGACAGTTCGAAAGAACATTATCCGGTGCTATACCTGCAGGATGCGCAGAACCTGTTCAACGAACAGGCAAAATACGGCAATTGGGAAATCGATAAGAAACTCGCGGTGATGTCGGAATATAAAATCGGGAAGATTATCATCATCGCGATCGAGCATGCCGAAAAAGACCGCATCAAGGAATATAATGTTGGCAAAACCGTCCTCGGAACCGGACAGGGAAAAAAATACATCCGCTTTATAACGGATACTTTGAAACCCTTTGTGGATAAGAAATTCCGCACCAAAACCGAACGCGAATTTACCGGAATCGGAGGGAGTTCGATGGGCGGACTCGTGAGCATTTTCAGCGGACTCATGTATCCGGAAGTCTATGGCAAACTGATGATTTTCTCTCCATCGCTCTGGGTTGTCCCCAAAATGGATTTCACCGGAATTGATTCCGGCGAACCTTCCGACACTAAGATTTACCTGTATGCGGGCGGCGATGAAAGCGCAACAATGATCGAGCATGTCAGGAAATTCAAAAAGAACATGCTCAAGAACGAGTTCGTTTCCGATAAGATGAAAATTAAGCTCAGCATCAATATGGAAGGAAAGCACAATGAGACGTATTGGAGCGACGAATTCCCGAAGGCCATCGAATGGCTGTTTTTCAACACTAAAGACAATTAAATGAAAACACAGAATATAAAAAATCTCGAAGGCTATACCGGAACAATACTGATCCCGGTGTTTGAAACCAATTCCAAAAGCCTTGTGCCGATCGAGTTTCACGGCGTTTCCGTGCCATCTAAAGTGTTTTATGGGAAAAAAGACACACATTACCTCGTCGAGAAATACGATTGCACCCATGTGTTTATCGGACTTGGGACGACGGTCGATTACAAATCGCTCAAGACCATCTTCCGCAGGATTTCTGCAAAGCAAAAAGATGTTTTGGCAAACAGCAGTGTTCTCATTATTCCTGAAGAATTTACGGCTTTGCAGGTTGAGGCTGCCGTTTCCGGACTCTCATTGGGTACTTATAATTTAGGGCATTTTAAAAAACCGGAAGCGCATCCTTTTGCCGCTACCGATTTTACATTAAGCCTGCTTTCCAAAAAGGATTTTTCCGAAGCTGCTGAAAAGGCGATTAAGATTGCTATGGCGCAGCTCGAGGTTTTTCATCTGGTCGATTCGCCGCCAAATCTCGCAACGCCGAAATACCTGGCCAACTGGGCCGCCATCAGCGGAAAGGAATTTGGGTTTTCTGTGGAAGTTTTAGGCAGGGAAAGCTGTACCGAAAAAGGACTCGATGCTTTTCTCTCTGTCGGGAAAGGC
>DATHGE010000064.1:0-3506 GCA_035317805.1 Flavobacterium sp.
GGTTGTTGATCATGAGCTCGGCGGCGACAAGAATTGAGGCCGTCCCTGCAATTTCACTCAAGGATTTGACTGCGGGATAGGAGCCGTCTTCATCTTTAATATATTCGAAAGCGAGCGCGGTGATTTTCTTTTTGGTCAGCGCCTCGAAGTATTCCTTTTTTCTGGTTTTGAGCTGGATCGCAGAGATGACAATCGTTCCCGGATTGACCATTTCGATCTCGCTCATGGTAAGCGGTTCCACCTTAAGCAGCATCGGGCAGCTCAGGATTTTTTTGGTGTCGGCTGTGATTTCCGCACCTGCATCGCTGTATTCCTTGTCGCAATAACTCGAACTTTCACCTGCTCCTGATTCGATCATCACACGGTGTCCGTGCGACGTGAGTGAATTTACCGCATCTGGCGTAAGGCAAATCCGGCGCTCCTGGTAACTGGTTTCTTTCGGAATCCCGATAAAGAGTTCGCTTTTATGCCTTGCGATTTCGAGCTTTTCTTCTTGTGGAATCAGCTGTTGTTTGGTAAACGGAGTTAATGACATACGTTGGGATGCTGTGAAAATTATTGCCTAAAGTTATGAAAAAGGTTCAAAGTACCAAAGGTTCGCAGCGCCAATCTGTTCCGGGTGATATCATTTTCGCTTTAGCGCATATCCAACTGCCGTTTCCCGCTGGCCAATGCTTTAATATTAATAGTGGAATGCGCTTCGGGAATCAGGTTCGGAATCTTCTCGGCCCATTCGATAAAGCACCAATGGCCCGAATACAGATATTCATCCATACCCATATCGTAGGCTTCGCTTTCGGATTTGAGTCGGTACATGTCAAAATGGTAAATAGTCTGATTGTCAGCCGTTCTGTATTCATTAACTAAAGAAAAAGTCGGACTCCCGGTCGTGTCATTCACACCCATTGCTTTGACCAATGATTTGATGAAAGTGGTCTTTCCTGCGCCCATTACGCCATTGAAAAGGATGACTTTCTTCGGGTTGGATTCAAGGACTTTCCTGGCGACGCTGTTGATTTCGTCTAACGAAAATTGTAGTTCCATTGACGGCGCTTACTTTGGGTTGAACACTAAAAACGGAATGATCATTTCCTCGAGCGAAATCCCGCCATGCTGGTAGGTGTTCCTGTAATAACTCACATAATGGTTGTAGTTGTTCACGTAAGCCAGGAAGTAATCATTCTTCGCAAAGATATACGAGCTGCTCATGTTAATTGCCGGCAGGCCAACACTTTTCGGATCCCTGACGGCATACACTTCTTTATCTTCATAAGTCAGGCTGCGTCCGGTTTTGTAGCGCAAATTGAGGCTGGTGTTCTTATCGCCGATTACTTTGGAAGGGTTTTTCACATTGATTGTTCCGTGGTCTGTGGTCAGGATTAGCTTGAATCCTAATTTTTGCGCCTGTTGGATAATTTCCAATAGAGGCGAATTCTTAAACCAGCTCGCTGTGAGCGAACGATACGCCTTGTCGTCCGAAGCGAGTTCTTTTACTACATCCATTTCAGTCTTGGCGTGCGATAGCATGTCCACAAAATTGTAAACGACCGTCACAAGGTCATTGTCCTTAAGCCCTTTAAAGCTTTCTGCCAGTTTTTTACCGCTGGCGAGATTGGTGATCTTGAAATAATCTTCTTTGATATTGAGCCCGAGGCGTTTCAATTGCGCAGTAAGGAATTCGGCCTCAAACAGGTTTTTTCCGCCGTCTTCCACATCGTTTTTCCAATATTGTGGGAACTGTTTTTCCATTTCCAAAGGCGTCAGTCCTGAGAAGATGGCATTCCTGGCATACTGCGTCGCGGTTGGCAATATCGCATAATACGGCACTTCTTTTTCGAGTTTGTAGTGGTTGCCTACGGTTGATTCGAAAGCTTTCCATTGGTCGTAACGCAAATTATCGATGACGACAAAAAGCACCGGGCGCTCTTTCTTTTTGAGTTCGGGCACGACGAGCTCACGGAACAGGTTGTGCGACAACACGGGTTTGTCGGCTTTCGGCAGGTACCAGTCTTCGTAATTGCGCTCGATGAATTTCCCGAACTGCGAATTGGCTTCCACTTTTTGCGATTCGAGGATCTCCACCATGCTCTGGTCTTCGATGTTTTCGAGCTCGAGTTCCCAAAAGACCAGTTTTTTGTAGATTTCAATCCACTCTTCAAACGAGTTGACCATTGCCATTTCCATCGCGATTTTGCGGAATTCCTTTTGGTAGTCGAGCGTGGTCTTTTCGGAAATCAGCCTCGAATGGTCCAGGTTTTTCTTGATGCTCAACAAAATCTGGTTCGGATTCACGGGCTTTATGAGGTAATCGGCTATCTTGGAGCCGATCGCTTCTTCCATGATATATTCTTCCTCGCTTTTGGTGATCATGATCACGGGCGTAGCCGATTTTTTCTCCTTGATTTCAGATAAGGTCTCCAATCCGCTCATCCCGGGCATGTTCTCATCGAGGAAAACAATGTCGAAATTGCCCTCTTCAAAGATGTCTACGGCATCGCGGCCATTGTTGCAGGTGGTAACGTTGTAGTTCTTTTTTTCGAGGAAAAGGATGTGCGGTTTTAATAAGTCGATTTCATCGTCGACCCATAGTATTTTTATCTGGTCCATATATTTTCAGGTGTTTGTCAACTGTTAAGGGAGGCAATTTAACACTATTTGAAACGGGTTGTTCTTAAAATTATTGTAAAGTTGGTTTTATCAGTTTCGGAAGTGATACCAGTAAATCCGTTTAAAATATCAAACAAAAAATCATCTCAAAAATTATATATATTACTTGAGATGATTTTATATAAATACTTGATATACAGCATAAATAATTATAAATTATTTATGCCGCCCGGTCCGGCTGATTTCCGCTTCCCAGCCTTCTTTCGTACTGTCGCCCGTGTCGCGGTCAATTGAACTGTTGGCATCGTTCATATAACCCGCATCTTGGTTTTTGTCCGTGTCGGTTTCAGTCTGCGGTATATCGCTTTTATGTTTTGGATTAACGGAATGAAGGTCTTTCGTCCCTTCATCGATCTGCGACAGGCGGCTTTCAATATGCTCTTCCGCAGGCGTCTGACCCTGTTCACGCCCTAGTCCGCTTTCCTTGATAGCAACTTTTTCCTGCGCCTTCATGGTCTTTGCCGGATGTAGATTGTTAACCTCATCGGGATTTATATTCGTTGGACGGTCTTCGCGTCCGGGTTTTTCTGTAGCCATTATTTCTATATTTTAGATAATATTCAAAAGTACACCAATCACAAAAGTGTCGCCTTACAGATTCTGCCAAATATCTTATATGTTATTCTTTAAGCTTTTGAATCTCAGGCCTTGGCGGAAGTACGGCCTTGTTTTTTTCCAGCTCATGCTGTTCCACATAAACGGCATAGTCGGCAGGTTCGATCCTGGCACCGCTGTATTCGGCATAAACCCTTGTAAATTCGGCGCCAAAATACAGGATGGCCGCTGTGTAATAGACCCATACCAGAATCACAATCAGCGACCCGGCCGCACCATAAGCC
>DATHGE010000065.1:0-3432 GCA_035317805.1 Flavobacterium sp.
GTTTTTATCAATGGCTTTAATGACGGGCAGCAGGATTTCCGGTTTTTTGTGAGCTCCGCCGGTGTGCAGATGGATGCCGTATTTACTGACCGGGACGGTGAAGATTTCAGCTGGGATGCGATTTGGGAAAGCGCCGTAAAGATTACCGATGAAGGCTGGGTTGTGGAAATGAAAATACCCTACGCAGGGTTGCGTTTTTCAACAGAACCGGTTCAAACCTGGGGCATCAACTTCTACAGGGAATTCCGCCGCGACAGGCAACAATATACCTGGAACCTGATCGATAGCAAAATCGCAAACGAAAGTGCGCAATCGGGTTATCTTGAAGGAATCCAATACATCAAACCGCCGACAAGATTGTTCTTCATCCCCTATTCCTCATTTTATTACGAAGGCAATAAGACCGCTTCTGACAGCAAATTCAAGATCGGGATGGACATTAAATACGGCATCAACGATTCTTTTACGCTCGATGCGATCCTGGTTCCCGATTTCGGGCAGACCAAATTCGACAACATCGTACTCAACCTGAGTCCGTTTGAACAGCAATTCAACGAAAACCGGCCGTTCTTTACCGAAGGCACCGATTTGTTCAACAAAGGAAATCTACTGTACACGCGAAGAATCGGCGGAATCCCGTCGACCTATCCCGTTACGAATGACAACGAAATCGTGGACAAATATCCCAATACGGTGAACCTCATCAATGCCATTAAAGTTTCGGGACGTACGAAAAAAGGGCTCGGGATTGGCGTGCTCAATGCGGTTACGGAACGCACCTTCAGCTATGTAAAAGATACGATTACGGGCCTTTCCAGAAAAGTGGAAGTGGAACCCCTGGCCAATTACAACGTTCTGGTGGTCGACCAGCGTTTCAACCAGAATTCCTCGGTTTCGTTTGTCAATACCAATGTGGCGCGTGGCGGAAGTTATCGCGACGCCAATGTTTCGGCGGCTGTTTTTGATCTCAATACGAAGAAAAATACCTATAATGCCTCTGGAAATTTTAAATACAGCTATATCAATGAATTTGGCGACACGCACGATCGCAAAGGATTCAACACCGCCTTAAGCCTCGGAGAAACCAGTGGGAAATTCAGGTACAATGCGGCGGCGGGTTATGTCTCCAAAGATTTCGACAACAACGACCTGGGCATCAATTTCCTGACGAATTACCATACCGCCGAAGTCAACTCGAGCTACAGGATCCTGAATCCGACCAAACATTACAATGCATTCGCGTTTTACACGGAATTCTATTCGGAATTCCAAAATACGACCGGCAGGCTGCAACAGGGAATCATTAACCTTTTTGTGAATTCGACCAACAGGAGAAACAATTATCTCGGTTACGGGTTCAACCTGAAACCATTAAAAACCTACGATTTCTATACGCCGCAAACCGAAGGAAGATTTGTTGAATTTCCCGCCAACTATCGCGGCTGGATTTATTATTCGACCAATTACAACAACAAATTCGCGATAGACGTCGAGCCTTCTTACACCGCTACAAGTGAGAAAGACCGCTATATCGCCGATTTCTTATTCATGCCAAGATACCGCGTTAGCAACAGCATTTTGATGATTTACACTTTTAATTATGTCCATGAGAACAACAACAAGGGCCTGATTGATTTTACTGCCGACGATATTATTTTCGCCAAAAGGGATCGCGACACATACACCAACAGCCTCGAGGCAAAACTGGCCATCAACAATAAAATGACCATCAACCTGCTCGCGCGATACTATTGGTCGTATGCGAAAACCAATGCGTTTGAAGCTTTGCAGGCCAACGGAAGCTTAATTCCGTCAACTTATAATCTCGACAAAAACCTGAATTTCAGTTCCTGGAACGTCGACCTTTCCTACTCCTGGTGGTTTGCGCCCGGAAGCCAGCTGTCATTCTTATACCGCAACAATGCTTTGGCCGATACGCGCAACCTCAATTATGTCGACCGGAATTTCGGCAATAACTTCAGCAGGCTGCTCAAAGACGACCTCAACAATGTGTTTTCGATCAGCGTCCGCTATTTCATCGATTACAATAATGCCCGGCACTGGTTTTAATTTATATTTAACTTTGGCTGATTCTTAGGAACTTCCAATTTCGGTATCTTTGTTTAAAATAAAATTCCATGAACAAGAAAGTAATCTTAATGATTCTCGACGGCTGGGGCAAATCGCCCGATCCGAAAGTTTCCGCTCCCGATAACGCCAACATCCCTTTTATCAATAGCCTTTATAAAAAATATCCCAATGCGCAGCTGCGCACCGACGGCCTCAATGTCGGTTTGCCCGAAGGCCAGATGGGAAATTCTGAAGTCGGACACATGAATCTCGGCGCCGGACGCATCATTTACCAGGATCTGGTGAGGATAAACCTGGCGGTTGAGGACAAGACCTTCAATAAGGAAAAAGCCATTTTAGATGCTTTCGAATATGCAAAGCAATACGACAAGGAAGTGCATTTCCTGGGGTTGGTTTCCGATGGCGGCGTGCATTCGCATATCAATCACCTAAAAGGCCTGATCGATGCGGCCAATGATTTCGGATTGAAAAAAGTGTTCATCCATGCCTTTACGGACGGACGCGACGTAGATCCAAAATCCGGAACCCGATTCATCACCGATATCGAAAACCATATCAAAGGGAAATCGGCAAAACTCGCCACCATGATCGGAAGGTATTTTGCTATGGACCGCGACAAACGCTGGGAACGCGTGAAACAGGCCTATGATTTGCTCGTTCACGGAACCGGTGAACATTCCAAAAATGCAGTGGAAACGCTCGAGGCAAATTACGCCAAAAACGTGACCGACGAATTTATTCCGGCAACGGTGATGGTCAATGACCGCGATGAACCGCTGGCCACTATAAAAGAAGGTGATGTCGTGATTTTCTTTAATTTCAGGACCGACCGCGGCAGGCAATTGACGGAAGTGCTTTCGCAGAAAGACCATCTCGATTTCAACATGCACAAAATGAACCTGTATTATGTCACGATGACCAATTATGACGATACTTTCAACAATATCTATCGCATTTTCGACAAGGACCATATTACCGAAACCTTAGGTGAGGTTTTGGAAAAGCACAACAAAAAGCAAATCCGCATTGCCGAAACCGAGAAATACCCGCATGTGACCTTTTTCTTTTCGGGCGGACGCGAAAACCCGTTCGAAGGCGAAACCCGGATTTTACGAAATTCCCCAAAGGTCGCCACTTACGATTTGCAGCCCGAAATGAGCGCATTCGAACTTGCAGACGCCTTGGTTCCCGAACTCGAAAAAGAAGCAGTCGATTTTGTATGTCTCAATTTTGCCAATGGTGATATGGTTGGGCATACCGGCGTTTTTGAAGCCGCAATCAAAGCCTGTGAAGCTGTTGACAAATGTGTCGAAAAAGTGATCACTGCCGCCCTCGCACATG
>DATHGE010000066.1:0-6217 GCA_035317805.1 Flavobacterium sp.
CATCGGCGCCTTTTCACGGAAATCGAGCGTTCCGGTTTTGCCGTCGGATTTGCGATATACCATAAAACCGCCGCCGCTGATATTTCCGGCATACGGATAGGCAACGGCCAGGGCGAACTGTGTGGCAATCATCGCGTCGAACGCATTGCCGCCCTGTTTCATAATGTCTGTGCCGATTTTGGAAGCTTCCTCGCGCGCCGAAACGACCATCGCCTTTTCGGCAATCAGTCCTTTTTGTGCGGTGGCGGAAAAGCATACAGATAATAGAAGAATGTAGAGGCTGCGTATCATATTTCGGCCGATTTTTCCTTGGCGAAAGTTTTCAGGTCTTCAAAAAAAACAGTGAATTCGCGCTCAAAATCAGTATAGAATTCTTTGAGCTCCTCAATCGAAAACTGCATCTTCGAATTATTTTTCGTGCGTTGGTCCATCTGGAAAAGGATGCGCGCAATTCCGTCTACATATTGGTAGTTCAGCAGCCAGTTGTATTTAATCATATACGGCATCATGCCTTGTGTTTTCTCGGTCAGGTGTTCGTAATTGTCACGCAGCGACTGGTAAAAGTTTTCGACGAAATCATCCAGTTTTTCTTCTGAATATTTCGACCAGTTTTTGGCCAGAAAATGATCGTAAAAAACGTCCACGATAACGCCGGCATAATGATGGTAGCGGTCGTGCAACCTTTTAGTACTTTGGCGGAAAACCGGATGCGCATCGGTGAAGGTATCGATTGCACGATGCAGGACAATCCCTTTCTGGATGTCGGCAGGCAGGTGCTCATAATGTTTCCCGCGGATGCCATCGGCCATAAAATTACCGATTTTGATGCGATCGTTGTTTCCGGAAAGATAGATGTGTGCGAGAAAGTTCATGGGCTGTCTTTCCTGCTAAAATACGAATTCGGTTTGGAAATCCAACGATAAAACCCTTCAGATAATCGAAAACTTACCCACATGTAACGCTGCAAACCTGCAACTGTCTATATTTGTATCCGAAAATTAAAAGAGAACTATGACACTCATAAAATCAATATCAGGAATCCGTGGAACCATCGGCGGAAAAACCGGCGACAATTTAACTCCGGTCGATGCGGTAAAATTCGCTTCAGCATACGGAACCTGGCTTAAGGACTATTCCAAAAAAGAAAAACTGACCGTAGTGATCGGGCGCGATGCCCGCATTTCGGGACCGATGATCCACAATCTCGTCGTAAATACGCTGATCGGACTGGGTATCGATGTGATCGATTTGGGATTGTCGACTACGCCAACGGTGGAAGTCGCCGTGCCATTGGAAAAAGCCGACGGTGGAATTATCCTGACCGCTTCCCACAATCCAAAACAATGGAACGCGCTCAAATTGCTCAACGAAAAAGGCGAATTCCTGAACGGTGCCGAAGGGGCAAAAATCCTCGATATCGCCGAAAATGAAGCGTTTGATTTTTCGGATGTGGACAATTTGGGCGAAATCATTTCGAACGACGCTTATATGGACATCCATATCGATGAAGTGCTGAACCTGCCTTTGGTGGATGTGGAAGCTGTAAAAGCAGCCAAATTTAAAGTGGTCGTTGATGGCGTCAATTCTTCGGGCGGGATCATCATCCCGAAATTACTAGAGCTCATGGGCGTTGAAGTCGTCAAATTATTCTGCGAACCGAACGGTCATTTTCCGCACAATCCCGAACCGCTGAAAGAGCATCTGGGCGATATCTGCAAACTCGTCGTTGAAGAGAAAGCAGATCTTGGTGTGGTTGTCGATCCGGATGTAGATCGCTTGGCCTTCATCAGCGAAGACGGCGAAATGTTTGGTGAGGAATATACCTTGGTTGCCGTTGCCGACTATGTCTTGTCAAAAACACCCGGAAATACGGTTTCCAATATGTCGTCTTCCCGTGCTTTGCGCGATGTGACCAACAATCACAACGGGACATACGAAGCCAGCGCGGTGGGCGAAGTGAACGTGGTAGAACTGATGAAGAAAAACAATGCCATTATCGGCGGTGAAGGCAACGGCGGAATCATTTACCCCGAATTGCATTATGGACGCGACAGCCTGGTGGGCGTGGCTTTGTTTCTGACACATTTGGCCAATAAAAAGATGAAAGTCTCGGAATTGCGCGCTTCGTATCCCGAATATTACATGAGCAAGAACAAGATCGAACTGACGCCGCAGATTGATGTGGATGCGATTCTGGAAGCGATGACCGAAAAATACAAAGCAGAAGATATCAGGACGATCGACGGTGTAAAAATTGACTTTGCGGAAAACTGGGTGCACCTTAGGAAATCGAACACCGAACCGATTATCCGGATTTATACTGAAGCGGCATCGCAGCAGAAAGCAGATAATCTGGCTTTGAGGATTATCGATGAAATCAAGGCGGTTGCCGGAATCTAATCCACTTCAGGATAAAACATAAGCCCGGTTCATGCCGGGTTTTCTGTTTAATACTATAACCTTTTCCTGAAATTCATAAAACAATCCCGATTAAGTTTGTAACATCACGAAAAGTCTGTTGGAATTTTTTTGGTATCTTACTTCAAAATCCGGAATATGAAGCAGCAGTTGGAAAAACTTAAGTTGGCGGCCGTCGGGCGGAAACGGCCATTTTGGGCAAAGCTGCTGCTGCGGAGTCTGGCAATATTAGTTTCGCTGCTTGTTGTCTTTGCACTTTCGGTCATTTGGTACGTCAACAGCCATAAGAAAGAGGTTCTGGTCCTGGTGACCGAAAAACTCAATGAGAATATCAACGGGAACTTGTCGATCGAAAGCATGGAACCGACATTCCTTGAAGGGTTTCCAAGAATATCACTGCATCTCAAAAATGTCGTTATCCGCGACACGATGTTTGCAAAGCACCAGAAAACATTGCTGCAGGCAGGAGATTTCGATATCGCCGTCAATGCCCTCGCTTTTATCCGCGGAAGCGTCGAAATCAATAAAATCAGTATCAGCAACGCTTCGGTAAATCTGTTTACGGATGCGAATGGTTACAGCAACACGAACGTTTTTAAGAGCAATGTTCAAAAAGGAAACGACAGTCCGGTGTATCCCGAACTCAGGAAGTTCGAACTCGAAAATGTCAGCTTTGCGATCGACAACCAGAGCCGCCATAAATTATTCCAGTTCGTCGTCGAGAAAATCAATGGTAAAATGGAATCTGGTGCCCAAGGATGGAAAGTCGATTTCACCCTCAAAGCACTCGTTAAAAGTCTGGCCTTCAGTACGAAAAAAGGCAGTTTCATCAAAGAAAAAATCGTCGACGGTGATTTTGAAATCCAATCCAATGCACAGCAGAAATCCATACTGGTTCTGGAAAATAAATTGGATATCGGCGGAGCGGATTTTAAGATTTCAGCGGAATTCAAGACCAAAGCAGACCTGTCTACCGACTATGCGATTCACATCGTGAACGACAAAATTCTTTGGAAAACCGCATCCCGCTTGCTCACGCCGAATATTTCTTCGAGACTCGATCTGTTCGGACTTAAAGTGCCAATCGCTGTACGCTGCGACATTTCCGGTAATTTTAATGAAGAAGGTGACCCGTTTATTTTGGTCAATGCGAAAATCCGGAACAACGAATTGTCGACACCCGGCGGTTTGGTTTCGGATTGCAATTTCAACGGGGTCTTTACGAATAATGAAGTTGTGGAAAAAGGTTTCAACGATGCCAATTCGGCCATCAAATTCGAAAAATTTACAGGAACTTATGCCGGGATGCCTTTCACAATGAACCATGCGGCAATCCTGGATTTGGAAAAACCTTTTGCAAAAGGAGATTTCAAATCGAAATTCGGCCTGAAGCAACTGGGTAATATCATCAATCCGAAACTATTGAAATTCACCAGCGGAACCGCCGACGTCAACCTCAATTTTATCGCCGACATCGTCAATTATACGCTCACCAAGCCAATCGTCACCGGAACCGTTGCCGTTAATGATGGCGGAATTTTCTATACGCCGAGGAAAATGAGCTTTACCAAAACGTCGGTGCTGCTCGATTTCAGGAATAGTGACTTATTCATCAGTAATATCCACCTGCAAACCGGCCGCAGCGTGGTGAACATGGAAGGCGATATACGAAATTTCCTTAATCTGTACTACACCGCGCCTGAAAAGGTGGTTCTGAATTGGAATATCAACAGCCCTGAGATCAGGCTTTCGGAACTCATCGGTTTTGTTGGCAAACGTAATATATCGAAAACGCCACGCAAAAGGAACAAGAATGCCGATTTCACCGAAGACATCAACCTGCTTTTTGAAAAAAGCAAGGTGAACGTTACGCTTCGGGTGAAGCGATTATTTTACAATAAATTCCTGGCGACCAATGTGAGTGCGGATTTACTGCTTTCAGATTCGGGTATATCGGTACAAAACGGCGCGCTTAATAATTCCGACGGATATATAAAATTCAACGGAAACCTGAAACAAAGCGGCGCTTTAAGCCAATATCAGTTTAATGCGATCGTTAACCATGTGAACGTGAGCAAGTTTTTCTATGCGTTTGATAATTTCGGGCTGACATCGATGGATTCCGAAAACCTCAAAGGTTTCCTTTCGGCCGAAACCGGATTGACGGGAAAAATCAGGAATGATGCGACTTTGGTCCCGAATGCGATGACCGGAAAAGTGGTGTTTGATATCAGCAGGGGCGCATTGATTAACTTCGACCCGGTACGCAAAATCGGGAAATATGCTTTTCCGCGTCGCGATATGAACAACATTATGTTCCAGAGCCTCAATGGAAAATTTGATATTTCGGGTGAACAGGTGGCGATCAGTCCGATGCAGATCAATTCGAGCGTTTTGAATATGGACATTGATGGATTGTATTCTTTTGGAAAAGGCACCAATATCAATATAAGCGTGCCGCTTCGGAACCCTGAAAAAGACAAGGATATTTATGATACTGATGAACTGGCGAAAAGACGCGAACGCGGCGTCGTGATCCGTTTGCAGGCAGCTGACGGCGATGATGGCAAGGTTAAAATAAAACTGGTCAGCAAAAAGTCGCAATTGCAGCAGCGAAACGGCGCGATTGCGGAATGATGCGATACTTTAACAGTTGGTTAGTGGCATAAAATTCAGATTTTTTTTTAAAAATTCCATACATTTGACCTTTCCAAAATTCCCCTCATGATTGCAACTGATAAAACCTTAAAGACCGAACTCGAACAATACTTCCAACAGTTCCGGAAGAACATCATCGGAATCGACCAGGAATTTGTTTCGCCTTTCGGGAAGCAGCGTATTATTTATACCGACTGGACCGCTTCGGGCCGTTTGTACCGTCCGATTGAGGAACGACTGATGAATGAATTCGGGCCTTTCGTCGCCAATACGCATACCGAAACGACCGTTTCAGGAACGGCGATGACTATGGCTTACCATGAAGCGCGGAAGATTATAAAAGGTCACGTTCACGCCAGTGCCGACGATATTTTGATTACCGACGGAACCGGAATGACCGGCGTGATTAATAAATTCCAAAGAATTCTCGGACTCAAGATCCCTGAAAACCTCAAACCGTTCACGAATATCCCGGCGGAGAAAAAACCGATTGTGTTTATTTCGCACATGGAACACCATTCGAACCAGACTTCCTGGCTCGAGACGATTGCCGATGTAGAAGTGGTGCCTGCCTGCGAAAAGGGACTTTTCTGTATGGATAATTTTACAGAACTGCTTGAAAAATATAAAGACCGTGCGATTAAGATCGCTTCGATCACTTCCTGTTCAAACGTTACCGGAATCAAAACGCCCTACCATGAAGTGGCCAAACTGATGCACAAGCACAACGGCGTCTGTTTTGTAGATTTTGCTTGTTCCGGGCCGTATGTGAAAATCGACATGCACCCTGAAGATGCCGAAAGTTACCTTGACGCGATTTTCTTCTCGCCGCATAAATTCCTTGGCGGACCCGGGACTTCGGGCGTGCTGATTTTCAACAAGAAATTATACCACAATATGATTCCCGATCACCCGGGCGGCGGAACCGTCAGCTGGACCAATCCGTGGGGTGAACACAAATACATCGACAATATCGAGGACAGGGAAGACGGCGGAACCCCGGGTTTCCTGCAGGTGATCAAAACCGCCTTGGCGATTCAGCTCAAGGAAAAGATGGGAATCGAAAACATTCTGGAACGCGAGCATGAGATCGTGGATTATATTTTCAATGAACTCGGAAATATCCCGAATATCAATATTC
>DATHGE010000067.1:0-9587 GCA_035317805.1 Flavobacterium sp.
GAAAATGAGCGGGTATTCGAAGTACGTATCGGCATCAACAGCGGCCCGGTCATCGCCGGAATCGTTGGCGTCAAAAAATTCGCCTATGACATCTGGGGCGATACCGTGAATCTGGCGGCACGGATGGAAAGCAGCAGTATCTCCGGAAAGGTAAACATCAGCAGCAACACTTTTGAATTGGTAAAACATGATTTCGATTGCAAACATCGCGGCAAAATAATCGCGAAAAACAAAGGCGAAGTCGACATGTATTTTGTAGATTATAAAAACGACAACCATTAACCATTAAACCGTATGATGCAATTTCAAAAAGCTAAAAATTATATCAGCAGCAGGCTCCGCAAAGAATTGCCCAAGCATTTGTATTATCACAGCGTATCGCATGTAAAAGATGTGTATGATTCTGCCCGCAGGATTGCCGTTTCGGAAGGCATAAAAGGCGAAGATCTGAAGTTGCTCCTTATTGCGGCGATGTACCACGACTGCGGATTTATCATTCAGGCGAAAGACCACGAGCAGATTTCATGCGACATTGCAAAGGAAAACTTGCCGCAATTCGATTTTACGGAGGCACAGATTGAAAAAATATGCGGGATGATCCTCGCAACGAAATTACCCCAGGAGCCGAAAAACCTGCTCGAAGAAATCATCTGCGATGCCGATCTGGATTATCTCGGGAGGGACGATTTCTTTACCATCGGCAACAAGCTTTTCCTCGAACTTCAGGTTTACGGTATCATCAGCAACCAGAAAGAATGGGACACATTACAAATCCGGTTTCTCGAGCAGCATCATTATTTTACGCCTACCGCCATCGATTCCCGAAAGCCACAGAAGGAAAAATACCTTTCCATACTCAAACAAAAAAATGATCTCCCTTGAAAAATAAAATCAACTCCAATCTGCTGGTTGATGGCTTTTACATCACCACGGGCGCACTGGTATGCGGATTTGCACTCAAGAGTTTCCTCGTTCCCGCCCATTTCCTCGATGGCGGCGTCACGGGAATTTCGTTATTGCTGCATGAAGTTTATGGGTGGAATATTGCGGTGCTGATTATTTTGTCCAACCTCCCATTCATATTTATCGGCGCCAGGCAGATTAACAAGGCTTTTGCGTACCGATCCCTTCTGGCAACGATATTATTAGCATTGTGCCTGAATTTTTTACCTTATCCGGAGTTTCATTATGACAAATTGCTGATTTCGAGCTTTGGCGGATTCTTCCTCGGAACCGGTATCGGGCTCGGCATGCGCGGCGGTTGTGCACTGGACGGAATTGAAGTAATGGCGCTTTATACGCTCAAACGCACCGGGTTTACAATCAGTGAAATTATCCTCGGACTCAACGTCATTATTTTTCTTATAGCCGCATTTTACCTGAATTTTGAAACGGCGCTCTACGCCTGCCTCACCTACTACACGGTTACCAAAACCATCGACTATGTCGTAGAAGGGATTGAAGAATTTACCGGCGTCACCATTATCTCGGGGCAAAGCGAAGTGATCAAAGAAAAACTCGTCCTTGAATTGGGACGCGGAATTACGATATATAAAGGCGAACGCGGATATATGAAAGACAATTTCTCGCACAAAGACGATTGCGATATTATCTTTACCGTAATTACCCGCTTGGAAGTAAGAAGACTCAAAAATGTCGTCATCGCTATCGATCCGGCTGCGTTTGTATTTACGAATTCCATCAAAGAAGCATCGGGCGGCGTACTAAAACGGCATATCGGGCATTAAATCTTATGCCTTGAAAACGCATCGGTTTATGTGCTTGTGATTTGGGATTGCGGCGTTTATAGGTTATGCGCAATGCTACTGAAAATGAGATTAAAATGATGACACAAAAAATCATAAATTGGAAATACACGTTATTACGCGTGTTAGCATTTTGTATGTGTTGCATGATTGTTCTCATTGTGGGTTCTTCATTGACGAAAAATTTACCAAAACCATGGTCAGAACTTTTACTTGGAATAGTAGCTACAGTAGCTGTTTTTGGTTTTACGGTGCTTTTCTCCCGTTGGGAAAAAATTCGATTGGACAAATTGGGTGTTACTCCTAAAAAAGGAACAATCAGGCGTTTTATTTTCGGTTTTATCATCGGGCTACTTTTGTCAATCACCCACACTGCACTAGTATTGTTATTTAGCCATGCAAAAATTGTTTCTGTTTCATCATTATCTTTTTCCGCAATTGTATTTACATTTCTTTTATATTTTGTTCTTGCCCTAAGGGAGGAATTAGCATTTCGAGGTTATCCTTTACGTGCGCTCTATTGTTCAATCGGGTCATGGAAGTCGCAAATTATTATAGCGGTTATTTTTTCACTTGAGCATATCGCAGGCGGTTATACAATCACACAGGCTTTTCTTGGAGCAGGCACAGGAGCAATACTTTTTGGGATTGCAGCATTAAGATCCAAAGGAATTGCCTTACCGGTTGGAATTCATTTTGCATGGAACCTGGGACAATGGTGTGTTGGTTTTAAAAATGAACCTGGGATTTGGAATACAATCATAGAAAAAGGATACGAATCGAAACATGAGCAAATCACTTTTATCATGTATCTTATAATAATGGGATTTGCAATTCTCAGTTTTTATCTTTACCGTGTGACAGACCAAAGCAAAGTGCACAACAGGTGCTAGACACGATTTGCAGTTCTGTTGCCTTTGCACTTTTCCTCCGGAAAAACTGCTATCTTAGCGGAAAGAAGTACGTCCCAAACTTCGCAAAACCGACGTGTGGCCCCGGGACATTATGAGCCATTTCAAAAATCAAGTGAAGAATACTATGTTCTATGAAAAAAACAGGAAGAAACGATAAATGTCCATGTGGAAGTGGCAAAAAACACAAAAATTGTTGCTTAAAAAAAGATATGAAAACGAAAGATACAGTGACTTTCCTCCCAAACATTTATCAATTGATTACCTATAAATTTTTTGAGGAAAAACATATTGACCTTGATAAAGAATTGAATAAATATGAATCTGAAATATTTAATTCAATTCCAGACTTAACAAAGTCTGTTTCAGATATTTTAAAAGACTATATCAACAATACGGAAGCATTAATTAAAAACATTGCTTCCAAACATTCTACCTATGAATTGCTTTTTTGGTCAAGGAGACTAGGTCCAAAAAATATATTCGATGTGGCGGAACTTTCTGTCATGTTATACAGAGAGGTTCAAAGCCTGAGTTTTTACAAGTACGGCATTAGCGAGGAAAACATTATTATAGATGAAAACTTTTCAGTATTTCCAAAAAGCATTGAAGAATACAACAAATTAGAATATCCTGAGTGTTTGGAAAAACTCCAAAATGAGAATTTGCCAGAGCGTATTTATAGCGTTATTTCAGACGTCATCAGGATCGAAATTTTAAGCTTTATTTATATCAAGGGAACACAGTACTACCGGATTGCCAATAAAGGGGGTGATGTTACTTTTGATACCATTAATAAAAAAATTATATCGAAAACCGATAAAGAAATAAGCTTCCTTATCGATATGTATGACGAAAGGCTTTCAAATGCAAATGTATTTTCAAGAACCGGATCTTATGTTGATAATACGTTAGATACAGAAAATCCTTATTTCTGTCCTCATTTTCAGTTGAATGTGGATCACAAAACGAAAACAAAACTCTTTAATTTTAAGAATGAAGCTTACTCAAAAATATTTAAGGACGATGATACCTTTGAAGCAGAAACAAACTATTTGCTAGGCGCACACAACATTTCTAATATTTATAACTTCCTGAAATTATTTGAGGAAGAATTTGAAGAATATTATTCATTTTCAGTCATCGAATTTGTATTATTCCTTGGTTACCTGGGGCATAAAATCTTAAGTGATTCTTCTGCAAGCCTGGATTCGCAATACCACATTTTAAACAGAGCCTATATCATCGCTAAATTCAATCTTGAGGCATTCAGCGAAGATTTTGAAAAAATATATCCAGAGCTTCACAAAGTAATTTTTAAAACGGAAATTGATCATAAAATAGATACAATTAAAATTTTCAAAAGATTCTTGTTAGAAAAGGATAATAAAAATGATATTGATTTATGGACCAGAGGGCCCAAACGATTTTTATATCAATTATCAAACGATCATATGGTTGTTGATTATTCTGGTTTGACGGATATCATTTCTTATATAGTGAAAGAAATTACAAGTGTTGATGGTGATGTCGGTAACAGAAGAGCTAATTATTTTGAGGATTCTTTAAAATCAGAGATAGAATTCGTTTATGGCAAAGAAAAAATGTGGGTATGCAGAAATGAAATTACATCCGGAAAATTTAAAAAAGAGATTGATGCTTCATTTATTATTGATGATGTTCTGTTTCTGATTGAAGCTAAGGCAGTAAATGTCTCATTTGGTTTTGATAAGGGCGATAAATTGGCCGTAAATTATAGAACAAATAAAATGAAAAGTGCATTGAAAGAGGTCAACGAAAAAGCCGAATTTATTCACAAAAACAAAAACAGTCTGGATACAAAATTGCCAGAAAACATAAAATATCTTTGCCCATTGGTTATATCAACAAATCCTGAATATATTTGGGGTATGGAAGAAGAATTATTTATTTCAAAAGAGTTAAAATTTCCAAGAATTATGGCAATGCCTGATATTGCAAAGTTAAAAGAATTAGATTTATCTGAATTAAAAAAGAAGAGTTGGGTAATTAGTTTATAAAAAAACGGCATATAATAGCAACTTGGCTTTGCGATCTTGAAATTAAAAACGCTATTTTACTTAGCTGCCCCGGTATTTATAGTTAATCTACAGTAGTGTTTAGAAGAATATCAAAGCAATATCTGGCGTATCGTTGGTGCATAGATAGTGTAGGGATACTGTATAGATAGTGTATAGATACAGTATGGATAGTGTATGGAGAGTGTATCAGAGTGTATCAAACAGTCGCTGAAAACAAGATTATATTTCGCATCTTCAACTAACAGGGACAAGACGAAACAAACGTCAGGCAGTCCGAATATATAAACAAAGAAAAAAAGACCATATGAAATTAGGAGCATTTTCAGTTAGCCTTAATGTAAAGGACATTAAGGCTTCAAAAGAATTTTATGAAACCCTTGGATTTACGGTTTTTGCAGGAGGCATGGAAAAAAATTACCTCATCATGAAAAATGAGAATGCACTCATCGGGCTATTTCAGGGAATGTTTGAAGGCAATATCCTGACTTTCAATCCGGGTTGGGACGAAAACGCCAAAAACATTGAAAAGTTTGAGGACGTCAGGGAAATCCAAAAGTACCTCAAAAATAAAAGCATTAAGTTGGCAGCCGAAGCAGACGAGAATACTTCCGGCCCGGCAAGCCTTATGATGACTGACCCGGACGGGAATCTGATTTTAATCGACCAGCACCGTTAAAACTGCAAAATCCCCGACATTTCTGCCGGGGATTTTTTATGAAAGATTTTCCACAGGAGAATTTATGCACTTTTATGTTGGTGCGCCGGAATAAATATGTCGAATTTTGCTCCTTTATCCACTTCGCCCGTTGCCGTGATAACCCCATTGTGGTTTTCGACAATCTTCTTTACAATAGTCAATCCGATACCGGTACCCTCATAATCTTCCTTGTCGTGCAGCCTTTGGAAAATGTCAAAAATTTTATCCTTGTATTCGGAATCAAAACCGATCCCGTTATCGCTCACGCTGATGTGACAATAGTCGATTTGCAGCGGCAGCGTTGTCGTATTGGATTCGTGATAATTAACAGGCTTGCTTTGGATAACAATATAGGGCGGTTTCTGCGGCTGGCAGAATTTAAGCGAATTGGCAATCAGATTCTGTAAAAGCTGGCGGAACTGAAACGGGATAATATGGACTTCACAAAGCTCGACCATTTCTATTGTCGCCTCTTTTTGCTGCAATTCCTCATGTAAAGCCGCCATGACTTCCCTGACAATCTTATTGAGATCCCTGTATTCAAACTTCCTTTCGGTTTCGGTCGTGCGCGAATACGCCAACAGGTCATTGATCAGCGTCTGCATATGCAAAGCCGAGTGTTTCGTACGTTCGAAATAATGCTTCCCTTTTTCCGATAAGTTTTCATATTCCTCAGTAAGGATGCGATCGGAAAAAGCCTGTATCTTCCTTAAAGGCTCCTGCAGGTCATGGCTGGAAATAAAGGTAAAAGATTCGAGTTCCTTATTGATAATCAGCAATTCGGCCGCGCGCTTTTCCTTTTCTGTATTCTGGAAAGTCAGCTCGGCATTGGCAATGACCAGCTCGGCGGCACGGTTTTCCTTTTCGTGGTTCTGGAAAGCCAGTTCCGTATTGGCTATGGCGAGTTCGGCAGCACGGTTTTCCTTTTCCTGGTTCTGGAAGGTCAGCTCCGTATTGGCAATCACCAGTTCGGCAGCGCGGTTCTCTTTTTCCTGGTTCTGGAAAGTCAGTTCTGCATTGGCAATGGCCAGTTCAGCAGCGCGGTTTTCCTTTTCCTGGTTCTGGAATGCAAGCTCTGTATTGGCTATGGCCAATTCGGCAGCACGGTTTTCTTTTTCCTGGTTCTGGAAAGCCAGTTCCGTATTGGCTATAGCGAGTTCGGCGGCGCGGTTTTCTTTTTCCTGGTTCTGGAAGGTCAGCTCCTTATTGGCAATCACCAGTTCGGCCGCACGGTTCTCTTTTTCCTGGTTCTGGAAAGTCAGTTCGGTATTGGCTATCACCAGTTCAGCCGCACGGTTTTCCTTTTCCTGGTTTTGGAAAGCGAGTTCCGTATTGGCAATGACCAGTTCGGCGGCACGGTTTTCCTTTTCCTTATTCTGGAACGCGAGCTCCGTATTGGCAATAACGAGTTCGGCGGCGCGGTTTCCCTTTTCCTTGTTCTGGAACGCGAGTTCGGTGTTGGCGATGACCAGTTCGGCGGCGCGGTTTATCTTATCTTGTATCTGGCGCGCAAGTTCCTTATTGGCTAAGATCAACTCAGCAGCACTATTTTCTATCTTCTGTTCAGGTTTTGGAGTATTATTCTGCTGCGGGTTTGCCATTTTCTTTGTCATATTTCGGGTAATTCCCAAATGTAGTCTATTTTTAGGTCACTGGATTTATAATCGGCCATGTTCCGGGAAATCTGATGTTATAAAAAAACCGCAAGCAAATGCCTACGGTCTTTAATTTTTTATAAATTTCATAATCAGGGAACGGCAACTTTGCCTTTCCACTGCATCATTCCGCCCACTAAATTGTAGGTGTTATCAATGCCAAGCTGGTTCATGATATTACAGGCCTGTTCGCTCCTGCCACCAGCTTTGCAATAGACGTAATAATTTTTCGATTTGTCGAGCGCGTCGACTTCGTAAATAAATCCCTGCCCTTTGTAGATATCGATATGGATGGCGTTCGGGATGTATCCGTCGTTCCATTCGTCTTCGGTGCGCACATCGAGAATCACGGCATTGTCGTCGGCTTCAAGCTGCGAAACCCAATCTTCCTGTCTTAAATTCATAATTATACTTTAATGGAACAACCGATCGCTTTGGTCTCTTTTACAGAAATCTCTTTGTTGCTCAACAGCGCGTTGACTGCATTCTCTACATATTTTTCCTTCACGGCTTTCGCATCCTCAGAATTGTCATCAATAGCGCCGATGTATTTCACTTCATTCCCTTTGGATGTTTTTTGCAACAGGTAAACATGCGGGGTTTTGGTTGCGCCATACTGCGGGAACACGCGCTGGCCTTCGTCGAATAAGTACGGGAAAGTGAAATTTTTCTCTTTCGCCCTGGTTCTCATCCTGTCGAAAGCATCTTCGGGCTGTTTTGCAGGGTTGTTCGGGTTGATGGCAATCACAGGATAGCCGAGTTTGCTGTATTTCTTATCCAGCGCGATAATCCTGTCTTCATAAGCTTTGGCAAACGGGCAATGGTTGCAGGTGAAAATCACGATGAAACCTTTGGCATCTTTGTAATCCTTGAGTGAAACCATTTTGTTGTCGGTGCTTTTCAGGCGGAAATCGGTTGCGATGTCGCCCACTTTATAGCCTTTCGGAGCGGTATTGATTGTAAATGCGCTGATTACTGCGGCAATTAAGGCAACTGACAAAATTTTAAACTTCTTCATAAGTGTTGGTGTTATTGGTTATTAAATTGTTTGATCTCGTTGGAAAGCGTTTCAAATGTAAAGCTCTGTTCGTAGAACTTCCGCTTGTTTTTATTGTAAATGATTGTAGCCGGAATCGCACCAGACCAGGTAGAATCTACTTTGGAAATCCACGAATTCGCGTCCGGGTCACTTAAATGGATAACGAGTGATTTCAGGTTTTTCTTTTTGATGTACGGAATCAGGTTGCTCTCGACCTGCTTTTTCATATCAAGGCTGACCAGGATCACTTTGACCTTCTGATCCTTAAATTCGGCGTTGGCTTTCTCAAAATACGGAAGTTCCTCCACGCACGGCTGGCACCAGGTCGCCCAGAAATTAATCACATATGTCGTGTCGGTTTGCATTTTAAGGAAAGGCTCAAACGATTTATAGTCGTATGAATTTACGGAAATTCCATCTTTCGTATACACTTGGGTTGACTTTGGAAATTTACTCCCGGACACTTTCATATCTATATCCTTTTTACAGGATACAAAACCAAGGGTGAGTAGCAACACGACAGCGAGGGTATTTCTTTTCATTTTCAGTATAAATCTGGAAGCGAATAAAATTAAGCATTCTCCCTGCCCTCTTAATTTATTTAACAAAAATTTAGCAAACACTTGTATATACAAATGAAAATACCGACTACATTTGTACCTACAAATTTTGCAATTACAAATATGACCATTGAAGAAATCATCAAATCGAGTTCGCCGATTGCACTTCCGAAAAAAACGGTCCTGAATATTATGTATACCCAAAATATAATCGCCGATAAATTCAACGAGGTTTTGAAACCTTTCGACATTTCAGGCGAACAATTTAATGTGCTTCGGATCCTGAGAGGCCAAAAAGGCTGTCCCGCAAATATGTTCCTGATCCAGGAACGCATGCTGGCCAAAACAAGCAACACGACGCGACTCGTCGATAAACTGCTGCTCAAGGAATTGGTCACCAGGGATGTGTGCCCCGAAAACCGCAGGAAAATGGAAGTCATGATTACAGAGAAAGGCCTCGCTTTGCTCAACGAACTCGACCCCAAAGTAGACGAGTATGAAAAGCTATTCGCATCTAATATGACCGAGGCAGAACTGGAACAATTGATCAGCCTGCTGGAAAAATTCAGAAACCAAGTATGAGCCAATTCATTCAAAATCAGAACTGGAGGTATTCCACAAAGCGGTTTGATGCCACACGCAAATTGTCGGCCGACGATTTGGATATGCTGAAGGAAGCCATCCGCCTGAGCACTTCCTCCTACGGATTGCAGCCTTACAAAGTGCTGATCATCGAAGATCCGGAATTGCGTGAAAAGCTCAAGCCCGCCGCTCCGGGAAACCATTCGCAGATAACCGACGCCTCGCAGCTTTTCGTTTTTGCCAATGTTACCAATCTGGGCGATGCCGAAATTGACAGCTACATCAGCAATATTGTCGAAACCCGCGGGGTAACGCTG
>DATHGE010000068.1:0-3371 GCA_035317805.1 Flavobacterium sp.
ATTTATTCAGGCTCAATGAAATTTCCCTCAACTGTTCCGGGCTCACCAACGACGAACCTTTAAGCGAAAATCTTCCGATCGAACTGCATACGGTAATCGATATCAAGGATGATAAACCGGAGCGTTATACGATAACGTACCATATTTATAATGAAATGGGCGAACCGATGTTCTCGTTTTCGAACGCGCAATCGGTCGCATTGAAGCAGGGAAGCAACAATGTCGTTTGCACTTTTCCCGCGTCGTTTTTCCAATCGGGGCAATATTACCTGTCGCTGTTTGTTATTGAAGACAAGCGCCGGTCGGTTTTCACCGAAAAGGACATCATCGCTTTCACTGTCGTGGACGGCGGACGCGAGTTGGGTATTTTCATGGGCCGCGAACCCGGATATATTAAGCCACAGTTTCAGTGGGAAAACCTGAGATAATATGATCAATGTAACGCAGACATTCCTGCCTCCGATAGCGGAATACCAAAAAATCCTGCAGCGCGCCTGGGACACCAAATGGATGACCAACCGCGGCGAACTCATATTGGAACTCGAGGAAAAGCTGAAGGAATATCTGTCGGTTTCCAACATCATCGTCATGAACAACGGGACGATTCCGCTACAGATTGCGCTTAAGATTTTGGGCCACGGTGGTGAAATCATTACGACGCCTTTCAGTTATGTCGCGACTTCTGCGGCGATTGTCTGGGAAAACTGCAAGCCGGTTTTTGTCGATATTCATCCCCAATACCTCACAATCGACGAAACAAAAATCGAAGCCGCAATCACCGATAAGACCACAGCCATCATGGCGACACACGTTTTCGGGAATCCATGCGATGTCGAAGCGATTGAAAAGATTGCCAAAAAACACAACCTTAAGGTGATTTACGACGCTGCTCATGCGTTCGGGGTCAATTACAAAGGGAAATCGCTTTTTGAATACGGCGATGTAAGCACCTGCAGTTTCCATGCGACCAAATTATTCCACACCGGCGAAGGCGGCGCCATCTTTGCCGCTGATGAAGATTTGCGAAAAAAACTATTCTACAGTCACAATTTCGGGCACAATGGGCCATTGGATTTCCATGGTTTGGGAATCAACGGAAAGATATCGGAATTGCAGGGCGCGATGGGATTGTCGGTTTTGCCTTATATGGGAAGCATTTTGGAGGAACGAAAAAAAGTGGTCGGTTTCTACAAAGCCAACCTCAATTTCTCCAAAATAAAAGACGTCAGGATTCGCGAAAATACGACATGGAATTACAGTTATTACGCTATCATTTTCGAGACAGAGATTGATTTGCTCAAAGCGGAAAAGGCTTTGCACGAACAGGAAATCGTTCCGCGTCGTTACTTTTCCCCATCCTTGAATACAGTAGATTATTGCCGTCAGGAAGACATGCCGGTTTCCGAATCGATCGCTTCACGGGTTTTGTGCCTGCCTTTGTATGTCGGACTTTCAACCGCCGACCTCGAAAAAATCACGACCACCATCAACAGCAGCCTGTAATGAAAGCAGCGATTATGCAGCCGTATCTGATGCCGTATATCGGCTATTTCCAGCTCATCAATTCGGTCGACGTTTTTGTGGTGTATGACGATGTGAATTTTATCAAAAAAGGTTGGGTCAATCGCAATAATATTCTCGTAAACGGCAAAGCGCATCTGTTCAGCGCCGCGTTAAAAGACGCCAGCCAGAACAAACGGATCAATGAGATTGAATTGGATACGGTTTGGAAAAAGGATTTTCTGAAAACCATCAGCTTATCGTATAAAAAAGCGCCATTTTTTGAAACGGTTTTTCCGGTTTTGGAAAATATCATTAATCATGAGGAAAAAAACCTGGCCAGATTTATCACGAATTCGTTGCGCGAAATCTGCCATTATCTTTCGATCGAAACGAAAATCCTCGTTTCTTCCGAAATCGAAAAGGACAACAACTTGAAAGGATCGGATAAAATTATCGAAATTTGTAAAAGAATCGGCGCCAGACAATACACCAACGCGATTGGCGGAATGGAATTATACGACGCCAAGACTTTCGAAAACGATGGCATTTGGCTCCATTTTATCAAATCCAAACCGATCGTTTATGCGCAATTTAAAAATGAATTTATACCTTGGTTGTCGATTATCGATGTGATGCTGTTCAATTCGCCTTCGGAAATCAAAAAAATGCTCGACCAATACGAACTCCTATGAAAAAACCATACGCCAAAATCATCACGCATTATGAGGATTGCCTCGACAAGCACGGCGACAACCATCTGGGCGTAGATTGGCCGAAACAAGAGGATGTGGACACGCGCTACAAAGTCATGCTCGACATTATTCGTGTGAACGAAGATGATAAGAATGACGTTTCATTGTTGGATTTCGGTTGCGGGACGGCACATTTACTGGGTTATATCCAAAAAAATAACCTTGGCGGAATTGCCTATTCCGGACTCGATATTTCCTCAAAATTCACCGATGTCTCCAAAAATAAATATCCCGAAAATGATTTTTATTGCATCGATATCATGGATTCGGCCGACAAAATCCCGAATTTTGACTACATTGTCATGAACGGCGTTTTCACCGAAAAGCGCGAATTGTCTTTCGATGAGATGTGGGATTATTTTACCAGAATGATTTCGATTGTGTATCAAAAGTGCAACAAAGGTTTTGCATTTAATGTGATGTCGAAGAATGTCGATTGGGAACGCGAAGATTTATTCCACGTTTCACACGATTTGCTGACGCAGTTTTTGTGCGCCAACCTGACGCGGAATTACATCATCAGGAACGATTATGGATTGTATGAATATACGGTCTATGTATTTAAAAAATAAATCATGGCGAAAATTATCATCTTTGGAATTCAGGATTTTGCCGAACTGGCGCATTTTTACCTCGAAAATGATTCGGATCACGAAGTCATCGCCTTTTGCGTAAACGAACAATATCTGCCAGAACCCCCAATTTTTAAAGGACTGCCTGTTGTCGCTTTTGAAACGGTCGAAAACCAATATCCTGCATCCGGATTCAAATTTTTCGCACCGATGTCGCCACAGCGCATGAACCGTCTGCGCGAAGACGTTTACAACGCGATCAAAGCCAAAGGTTACGAACTCATCAGTTACATCAGCAGCAAGGCCACGCTTTTCAACAATAAGATCGGCGACAATTGCTTTATCCTCGAAGACAACACGATCCAGCCTTTTACAACAATCGGGAACAACGTCGTGCTTTGGAGCGGCAACCATATCGGGCACCACAGCACCATCGGCGACCATGTAATGTTTACGTCGCACGTCGTGATGTCGGGCCACGTAACGATCGAAAATTATGTGACACTTGGCGTGAATGCAACGATCCGCGACGGAATTACGATTG
>DATHGE010000069.1:0-6748 GCA_035317805.1 Flavobacterium sp.
TTTTGGGCGGATGGCGCTTCTTGCATTATTTCGATTTCGATTTTTGCGCTTCTGGTCAAGGAAAAAAAAGCATTGCATTCGGAGCGCAAAGTTGTCGCTGAAACTGCGGTCGATTCGGTTTTTAAGGACCGGATTTTCTGGGTTTTCCTGTTTGTGAGTTTCATCACGGCGATGATCTTTTTCCAGATTTTCAGTACGCTTCCACTCTACCATCATGAAAAATATGGATTGACCGAATTCCAGACCGGATTACTGATGACGCTCAACGGCTTGCTCATTTTTATCCTTGAGATGCCGATCGTGAGCATTTTCGACCGCAACAAAACCAATAAGCTCAAGATCATGTTCTGGGGTTCACTGATGATGACGTTCAGTTTTGCGGTATTGCTTTTTTCGGGTTGGGCCGGTGTGTTGGTTCTCAGCATCATTTTTATGACTTTCGGGGAAATGTTCCTGTTTCCCTTTTCGAATTCGTTTGCCCTGAGCCGCGCCCCGAAAGGACACGAAGGCCGTTATATGGCTTTGTTTACAATGAGTTTCAGCCTGGCGCACATCATGAGTTCGAAAAGCGGCATGGAAATCATCAGTCATTTTGGGTACCAGACCAATTGGATCTTTATGGGAAGCTGCGGAATTTTGGCGGCATTTTGCTGCGTTTGGGTGCGCAAATTGGTCAGCGAGGAAAACCGGTTATAGCAACTGGGATTTAGCTACGCTCAGTTCGGCCGATGGCCTCGGGTTATTTGTTGTAGGGGCTTTTCGGTTTGGATCAATTCCAGGATCACTTTTCTTTTTATCGTTTCCGGATCTTGTGGAAAATGCCTGGTCCATGCATCGTCTTTCTGCAGGTTGCGGATTTGTTTGATGCGTTTGGTGGTTTCGGAAGCGGTTCTTAAAATCGATTCGGGTTGGATATTTCCACTTTCTTTGTGTTGGAAATTAACCGAATTGTTCTCAAAATCTACTTCAATAAAATAGAGTTTTTCGGAATCGTTGTCGCGGTGGAAAGCGGTCCATTGTGCGAAACCCAATTTCGTCCGGCTTTCGGATTTCGAGTCGGTTTGCAACCGCCACTTGCAGTTGGCCGCGCGTCCCCAATGGTTTGACAAACGATACACGCCGGTTTCTGTGAAGTAATACACGCTTCCGGATTTGCTTTTGTAATCGGGCTTTTGGTTTTCTATTTCAGAAAGTGCGGCTTCGGTGAAGATACAGAAAGTGTTTTTGTGGAAATTGTTCCGGTTGTAGCTTTTGGCTTCCATCGCCTGATTTTATTAGGTGTAACAAAAGTAAACAAATTCGGTCTTTGTTTGGAAACTTAAAAATTAGTTAAATAACTAAAAAAATAGTTGTGTAACTAAAAATATAGTTGTAGGTTTGGATTGTTGTTTTGAAAACCTTTCGTTCCGGTTTGACAGTTTGCGTTAGGGATTGCAGTGGAAATCCTGGCATTGCGATTACGGATGCGTGCAGGAGATTGCTTCACTTTGTTAGCAATGACAGATTGCAGCGGAAAGCCCGGGCTGAAAGCAACGCCCAACAGATTTAGGAATTTAACATGAGATTGCTGCGCTGTGCTCGCAATGACAATCACTTAATACAGAATTATGCAAAAGTTGACCAACAAAGAAGAAGAGATCATGCACGTTTTATGGAAGCTCGAAAAGGCTTTTGTGAAGGAAGTCATGGCCGAAATGACCGACGACCCACATTACAACACGCTTTCGACGATTATCAGGAACCTTGAGGAGAAAGGTTTTGTGTCGCACAACGCTTTTGGGAATACGCACCAGTATTTTCCTGTGGTGAAGAAAGAGGAATACCGGAAGCGGTTTATGAATACGGCAATCGATACATATTTCAACAGTTCGTATAAAAATATGGTTTCGCATTTCGCCAAGGAAGACAAGATTTCTGCAGCCGAACTGCGCGAGATTTTAGAGATGATCGAACAGAAAAAGAAATAGGCCATGGAAACGCTATTCATTTACCTCATCAAATCAAGTGCGCTGATCGCCATGTTTTTCCTGGCGTATTATTTCCTGCTGCGCAAAGAGACCTTTTTTAAGAGCAACCGGTGGTTTTTATTGCTAGGGTTAGTTACTTCGCTGATTTTACCACTGGTCTCTTTTAAGAGAATTGTGTGGATCGACGCCGCACCGTCGATGTCATGGACGGATGCCCCGATCGCATTGGTTCCGACAGAAGGTTTTGAAATCAACTGGTATATTATTGCAGCGGCGGTTTATGCGATTGGAATCCTGAATTTCCTGCTCGAGTTTGCGTTTGATTTCGGAAGCCTGAGACGCACGCTGAAAGGCAAAAAAGTGACGCAGCAGGCCGACTTTAAATTTATTGATGTGACTGAAAAAGTTTCGCCTTTCTCCTACTTCAATTACATTGTTTACAATTCGTCGCTGTACAGCCAGGCGGAACTCGACAATATCTTAGAGCATGAGAAAGTGCATTGTGAGCAGTACCATTCGGCTGACGTTTTGATTTCGAGGTTATTTTGCATCTTATTCTGGTACAATCCGTTTGTGTGGCTGTATAAGAAAGTGATGTTGCAGAACCTGGAGTTTATCGCCGACAGTGAAGCCTTGAAAAATATATCCGACAAGAAAGCCTATCAGATTACCCTCTTAAAAGTAACGACGCATGAGAATTGTGTCGAGATTACCAATCATTTTTATCAATCATTAATCAAAAAACGAATCATTATGTTAAACAAAAATCAATCGAAGAAGTGGAATTCCTGGAAGTATGTGCTGATCATCCCGGCATTGGCGGTATTTATGCTTTATTTTCAGGTCAAGGTCATTGCACAGGAAAGGGAGAACCGGAATCCTGATGTGGTTTCGAGGGTCATTTCCGGCGAGTCGGTAGCGATTGTCATCGATAAGAATACCAGCGATTCAGAAATGAAAGACCAGGCAGCGATGCTGAAGGAAAAATTCGGAATCAAACTTAAGATTTCCAAAGTGAAAAGAAATGGTGCGGGCGAAATCATCGCGATCAAAGTGGTCTATACCGATAAGGCGAATAAATCGGGTACCTATCAGGTGAGCGGCGACGAACCGATTAAGCCTTTGCGTTTTTTCAGGAGCGACAACGGCGCGATCAGTTTTGGCAATGCCGGCGGCGGTAAGCACGTCCATATTATAAAAAATGACGACGGTGATACGGAAACGGTTTCAGAAAGTGATTCGGATTCAGATTCGGATTCAGACCAGTCTTACTCTTACGATTATGTTCTGAACAGCGATGGCAGTGTGGTTACCGAAAATATCGAAGGCCCGGAACCACCAGAACCGCCAGATCCGATGGTGCCGCCTGTAGATGTCAATACACATGTAATTGTAAAGACTTTTAAGAACAAGGACGGAAAAATTGTCGTTTCGGTCAATGGTGAAAATACGGTGGTAGATACAGACGAGATTCTAAGCAATATCGATTTCGACAAGATACAGGCCGAAGTTGAAGAACAGACCAAAAATGCCGGCAAGCAAATGGAAATTGCGCGCAGGCACATCGAGAAATCCCAAAAGAACATGAGATTGAGAAATCAGGGAAACCAGGACAAAAGTGATCTCGAAGAGGCCGAAAGAGATTTGGAACAATCAAGGCGCGATATCGAGCAATCGAAGCTTGACCTTGAACAATCCAAAAGAGATTTCGAGCAATCCAAAAGGGATTTTGAACGCAACAAAGCCCAAATCTTAAAGCAGCAGGCCGAGCAACAGGCAAAAAACAAAGCACAGGCCGAAGCGCAGAAAAGTAAAAAATGATTTTGGAAAGGCTGTCTTCGGGCAGCCTTTTTTTATTATTTTTGTTTAAAGCCTGAACGTATGTTTAAAATTTTAGCCCGGATCAACAAGCTACTGCTGCCGAGTTTCACCAAACAAGGACTCGATATCGCCAAGGCAAAGAAATGGCAGATGGCCATTATCGGCTGGCGTTATTTTGTAACGGCAAGGGCTTTAGACGAATAAAACAATCCGTCAAAAAAATAAAAGTTTATTTGCGTTTCCGGTTTGCATGTTTAACAGGAATGCTTATATTTGCACCCGCATTAAGGCCTCGTGGCGCAACTGAATAGCGCACTTGATTACGGCTCAAGAGGTTACTGGTTTGAATCCAGTCGAGGTCACAAACAAAAAGCTCCAAATAAATAATTTGGAGCTTTTTTTATGCTTGTTTGTCCCAAATCCTAGTATTACTGGTCTATACCTGCATTTGACTTCTTTTGATATTTAACTATCCATATGCAATAAATACTATAATTAATGTGTTTAAATTAATGGTTAATTTGTATTTATCAATTTTGGTATGAAAAAGATATTCTTATTACTTATTATAATTGGTGTCTCTCTGCAAGGATACGCACAGGATGAACTTAATACTAAATTTAAACCGATTCCACCCAAGGATTCGAAAGTCAAAAAAGTTATCCCTCCAAAAGAAGTTACGCCAAAAGTCGAGCCGCCTGTAGTTGTGGAAAAACCAGATCCATTGAAATTGGCTGAAGCGGAACTTTTTAAAAATCCGGATCTGTACAAAAAAGAGTCGAACACTGACAGTATTTTTTACAGACGAAATCAATATTTGGGAGGTTTTAGGACCAAATCATTTAAAGCTACAGTCCGCTATCGTGATGCTGCTTTTGTCGACGGCGATAAAATCAAAGTATATCTGAATGATAAGGTAATTGAACCCGAAGTTATCATGGATGGAGAATTTAAAGGATTCAAAATAAATTTAACGGAAGGTGTCAACAAAATTGATTTTGAAGCTTTGAACGAGGGTTTTGCATCTCCTAATACGGCTGAATTTCAGGTTTATGATGATAAAGGAACTGTAATCGAGTCCAGCCAATGGAATGTTGGTAAAGGTTATAAAGCTACCATTATATTGGTTAAAGATTAATGAGTGCTCCTGCGAAATCCCCATTTCTGTGAGCTTCATGACCGTGTATCACCAATATTTTTGATCTAAATACAAAAAACCCGAACTGAAAGTCCAGGTTTTACTACTTTTTTCAGCCATGTTTCAGGTACAATTTCCAGTCGCTGCTCATTTCAATGATCCGCTGCTTCTTCCCTTTCCGGATCAAAGTCGAATCGATTTCGAGATGTCGGTGTGTCTTGTCTTCAAAAACCTCCACAAAAGTTTTAATGATATCCTGGTTCGTTTGCGTTCCGTCTAGCGGATTGAGCGCCATTCCACGCACATTCAGGCTTACAAAAACACAATCTTCATATTCTGTTGCATTCTGGTCGAGCGGATGCACGCCGGAACTATCAGCCTTGTATCCAATATATTCTATCGCAACGTCTTCAGTCTTCAAAATATGGAGCACTGTTTCAATCACGCTTTGTTTAAACAGCTCACGGTTATTGTCCGGAGGGGTTTCTATCGATCCGCAAATTTTTACGGATAGTGTTGAGATGTTATCAGTAGTTTCCATAGCAATCTTTTTATATACAAATTGACCGCTTTTAGGTCGGAATTGCATTACATTATTAGGCCAAAGAATTACACAATACACATAACGACCAGAAAACAACCGGTTTAGGCCTGTTTTTAAAAACAAAAACACCGGTAATCAGCCGGTGTCATTATCATCAAACCCAATCTATCAATCTGCTTTTATGAATTTTACGGCTTGTCGTTTCCCATTGTCGGCGAGAATATCCAGGAAGTACATTCCCTTTGCCCAGCTTCCGGAATCCACAGCCGTCTCTAATGCACCCACCAATTTATTTTCATAAACCAATTGTCCCTGCAGATTGTAAACCGCAACCGATTGGATTGCCGCTCCGCTGCTGATATTGAAAATCCCGTTTGACGGATTCGGGTAAACTTTTACGGTTTTTCCTTCGGTTTCAAAACCGTTCGTCGCCAATACCGAGCTTACAAAATTCTGTGCGTAGATTTTAGTCTGCCCTTCTGTTTTCTGCTCGGTGAAAACGATTACGCCCTGACCATTAACCGGCTGGTTGAAAGTGATCCTGCCTTTGGTGGCAGCGAATGTAGCGACCGGAAGCAAGTCATTTTCCCAGGCGAAATCACCGTTTACATCTAAAAGCACGGCATTGAGCGTGATTGGGGAAGCACCACTATCAAAGCCGCTCTTAACGATAAACAACGGTGCGTCGTCCTGCAGGTACATATCGCCGATGTGGTTCCTGTAATTGGTGTCGATGGCGAAAACTTCTTTAGCGTTATCGGTGAACTGGCGCGCGCCGGTCACTTTGTCAAATTTCTGGACATACTCGCCATAAATGTCCTGCGTAGACGGCGTATATCGCGCGATGGCCCAAACATAAGACGAACCCGCCGCGAAAGCAATTTTAGTATCAACTTCATAATTGGTGGTATTGGTGTCAAAATCGATCCCATTAATGCCCCACGGAATCGTACCGTCGGGATTAATACGCTGTACATAGGAATCAAAGCGCGTTCCCGTTGCACCAGAATAGCCGTAATAAATCACGTCGCCATCCTGGGCCGGGCTATAGAAAGCGTTGTAAGCCGTTCCTTTGTCTGCGAGCTGTGTCGGGACTTCCCAGGTCTGGATTCCGGATGAACTGTACTTTTGGTAATACAAGTTGCTCGAAACCCCGAAATTGAACTTTTGGTGAAAAACGACACCGATATCGCCGCCCGACAATTCGAACAGGTCGGCCGGAATGGTTGCGCTTGAAATATTCGCACCGGTGATATCCGCAGCGTTTGCCCAAACAGC
>DATHGE010000070.1:0-4606 GCA_035317805.1 Flavobacterium sp.
CCCAATTTTCCATGCTGCAAAACTTCGGGTACGCCGCCCAAAGCCGAGGCTATGCAGTAGCAACCGCAGTGCAGCGCTTCAATCAGGCTCATGCCGAAACCTTCGAGGCAAAGCGTCGAAAACAGGTAAACGTCGGCCATCTGGTAATATTGCGGCAGGTCGTCATTCGGAATCCGTCCAAGGTAATGCACGCCTTCCTGCGGTTCTTTGACGTCGCAGCCGATAACAAGAAGGGCAATGTCTTTATGGCTTTTATAGATTCTTTTCCAGGCATCGAGGATCAGGTGCAGCCCTTTTTTAGGACGGTCCTGCGAACACCAGATGAATATTTTTTTGTCTTTGAATTCCGATTTCCCTTTAAGCGCTGCTTTTTCTTCAGCGGCAAGCGTAAAAAACCTGCGGTTGTCGACGCCATTGCTCAATATCGAAAAACGCGAAGGCAGGATGTTGCTGTGCGTCTTGAAATCGGCGTAGGAACTGTGCGTAAGCAGAATAATCTCGTCGGTTTTTTCATAAAATCTCAGGTTCTGCGACCCGTTGCTGAGATGCGCAAAACCGTGGTAGAAAAACTGGAGGTAGCATTGGCGCCGGATATTCTTTTCTTCAAGGTACTTCTGGACGGCTTTGGCCAAACCAAAATTATCGACCACCTGGATGATGTATTTTTCATTTGGGCTGATCAGCCGATCGAGCGCTTCGGTATATTTCCTGAATTTTTTCCTGGTCAGTTTTTGGCTCAACCGCGTAGAAAAACCGTCTTTTTTGACAATCTCATATTGGACATCCGGGAATTGACCGGCCGGCTTTTCACAGATGATGACATCGATCTGATGATCGCTTTCCAGGTAATTCCGGTACATCGTTGTCCAACTGCCGATATGCGAGTAAGGCAACGGGAATTGGGATATCAATATGACTTTTGGCATCTTTGGAATACGATTTTAAATTGCTGTTGCAAACCAGTTGTTTTGCTTGCGCAACCGAACGTTTTCAGCAACTGGAATCAGGCTATAAACTTAACAAATAATTTAGTCAACCGATAACTTAAAACCTGATTTTAATGAAAAAACGGTTAAAATAGCCCAAATGAAAACGAATCAAAAAATCGGATATCTTATTTTTCCGGTGCAGCCAATTGGGCGAACCCCATTTATCGTGGTATTTTAAAATCCCCGAAAGGTATTTCTCGCTTTCGAAAACCCATTTGTAATAGTCGTGGCGAAGGTAATCCGGGATCTTATAATTTTTTACGAAGGCTTTTTCTGCTGCAGAAGCGTTTGTGATTTTGGGCACCGATTTCCGTTCGAGATGCTCCACATACGAACTGCAAACCAGCGCATGCCGGATGTTGTAATACCGCAGCGTCATCCCATAATCGTTGTCGGCATAATAGAAGTCGAAGGTTTCGTCGAGCGGCCCGATGGTTTTGAAGATTTCCCTTTTGACCACAAAACACCAGCCCATGAGCTGCTGCATGACACGATAGCCGATTTCGAACCTGCCCTTTTCGCTTTCGGGACACGGTGTTCCCGACGGACTGAAAGACAATATATCGGGATGCTTTTCGGAAACTTTAAGCATTTCACCAAACCAATTTTCATGAAACACGAGATCGTTATTGCAGAGCGCGATAAATTCACCCGTAGATCCAGAAATACCGATATTTAAGAATCCGTGGAAATTGAAATCTGTTTCTGGAATGATGATTTTGACAAAATCGGGGTATTGGAAACCCGATCCGTAGAAATTTTTATTCGATTCGACAATAATGACTTCCATCGGGATGTCCTTTTCAGAAGCCACGAGCGAATCAATACACACCATCGTCATGTCGAAAAACTCCAGACAGTCGGTCTTTGCCAATATGACAACGGATAATTTTATCTTTTCCCCTGCAACCATTTGATCAGAATTTTTGGGAATTTATAGGTTTTATACAGCAAACTCGAAGTCGTCTTTTTGTGGAATGCTTCCTTTTCGAGCGTTTCCCTGCGTGCCAATATCGGATTTCCCCAATACTGCAGATAGGTGTCGAGGTGGTTTTTATAGATAATGTCCACGTGCTTCTCATACCTTTCGCGGTCGGTGGCAAAAGTATTGATCAGCGAACCTTGGGAATGCTTGCGGTAATGGTAATAGAATTGGTCGATTTTATGCACCTTACCGCCATTCGCCAGAATCGAAATCCACAAATCCCAGTCTTCCAATATTTTCATTCCGGTGCAATAGCCGTTGGTTTTTTCATAAGAAGCACGCCTGAAAAACGAACACGCGATAATCGAATTGCGCTGTAGTAATTTTTCAAAAGAATAATCGTCCAGTTTCAGTTCTCCTTCTACCGCGCCGAACTGCATGACTTTGCAATGCACAATTTCCACATCCGGATTATTGTCGAGTATCGCCGCCGCTTCCGAAAAATAATGTGCCTCTACAAAATCATCGCCGTCAAGCGGAAAAATATAGGCGCCGTCGGAATGTGCGATCCCGAAACTACGTGCAGATGCCAGTCCGCCATTCTCTTTTTCCAAATACAGGAACCGGGAATCCTTTGCCACCCATTCGTTCGCAACGGCGGCAGAATTATCGCTTCCGCCATCATTCACAATCACGCATTCCCAATTGGAATACGATTGCGCATAAACCGATTCGAGCGCCTGTGAAAGGTACTGCGCCTGGTTGTAGCACGGAACGATAACCGATATTTTTGTGGCATTTCCCATTAAGACTGCAAACTTTGTTTTAGTGCGCCGGCGTATTTTTTAAACGGCATTTGGAATTTCGAAAACTTAAAATTGAGTAAAAAAACGCCCATTGCTTCAAAAAACGACCTGTTTTTCAATAACACGCGGAATTTCACCACAAGATACGTATTGATATTCTGAATGTCGCTGGCGGCGAATTTTTTATAACCCACATAATCTTTGATGAGCTGTATCTGATTCATGTGCCACTCCGTTTTTTTGATCGTAGTCAGCGCATGCATCATCCCATTTTCATGGATGCGGTACATCGCAAAAACTTCATTGCTGCGGAAGGCTTTGCCGTTCGATTGCATCAGCATGTAGACATATAAAGACCAATCGCCAAAATACGATTTTTTATAAAAATCCGGAAAATCAATCGCCATATTCCGGAACATGACGGTGCAGGTGACCAGATTATTCTGCGTGTAAAAATCAGGGAGCGCAAACGTAAAATCGCCGTTTCCGCCCATCATCTGTGACGTTTCTATGCCATTCCTTTCCACTTGGGCGCTTCCGCTGTGCAATATGTAATCTGTATTTTGTTCAAAAAAAACAACCTGTTTCTGTAATTTCAACGCATCGGTCCAATAATCATCGCCTTCAAGCATTGCCACATATTTGGCGCCGCTGTGGAAGCAGAGATTAAAAATCTGCCTTGCGTTGGCATTGCCGCCAACATTTTTCTCATGCAAAACAAGTTCAATTTTGCCGGGATATTTTGCCTGCATTGCTTTGCAGATGTTGCGCGTCTCGTCGGTTGAGCAATCTTCCCCGATGTAGAGCCTGAAATCGAAATCTGCCTGCTGCGCCATCACCGATTCGATTGCCTGCGTGATATACTTCTCGTGATTGTAAGTTACCATCCAGACGGCAACCTTTGGCTTAAAACTATTTTCGGGTTGCATATCCAAATCCGGTTTTTCCAAATCCATTACCATTGTAGAGCATCGTTAAACCAGAGCCGTTTCTGAAAACATTTGGATACGAAATCATTTCTGAATCCCATCCCGAAGCCGCAATATCAATTCCGGCCAGATCGTCTTTGCGTTCCCAATTGATGCCGTCGGCCGATTCGGCATAGCCTATCCTGTAGGTGTTTTGGATGTTATCCCGGTAATCGCTTTTCTTGCGTTTGCCGAACCACATTTTATAAACATTATTTTCTTTTATGACTGATGCGCTTACGAGTCCGCCTTCATCTTCGTTTAGCGAAATGGCAACCTTTCCGGTCTGTTTCCAATTGATTCCGTCTTCCGACCCGGCATATTTTATATTGTAGATTGGTTCGGGCTTTCCGTCGAAAATTTCCCATCTGATGCACGACAGGTACCACATTTTAAAAACATTCCCATCAAACATCACATATGAAGTCCCCGAAAAATAGGGTTCGATATGGTTTACCGAAATTATTGGCCCTTCAGAAAATCTTTTAAAAGTTTTTCCGCCGTCTTCACTGATGGCCAGTCCGATCGCATTTTGGTACGGAACCGTCTGTCTCGTCGTCCAGCCGATATAATACAAATATTTTTTGTCGCCAACAGTTACAATGCTTGAAGGCATAATTCCGGAATCGTCGAATGTGCCAAGATTCCCCAATTCGAACAGCGGCTTATCATTTGTAAAAAGAATATTTTGGGGATTTTCCTTATCGACTTCAACATAGGAAACATTGCTTTTCCCATCCCGATTGCGTATGGCGAAATAAATCCGGATCCGGTCGGAAAGGACATCGGCAACCGGAACCTGGGCATGGCTTGCATCCCAGCCCAAATGGCCGTCGACATTGTAAATGAGTCCTTTCTTTTCCCACATAACTTACAGGTCTTTGGTTGATTTCTCTGATTTCACCGCCGGATTGCCTT
>DATHGE010000071.1:0-3747 GCA_035317805.1 Flavobacterium sp.
TTCACCGTATATTCCGCCGTCGCTTTCTTGCCATGGCGCGTCGAATCGGAACTCGTCTGCGCCTGGAAGTAACCGTGATTTTCAATATAATTCTGAAGCACATCGGTATTGAATTTCAAATCTACCTTTCCGAAAGTCACCGGTGGTTCGCCGACTTTGAATTTGAGCCAATGGCGGAAACCCTTTTCTTTTTTGGGTTCGCCTGCAATATTATAGAAATACAGTTTCGGGCGCAGTCCAAGGATTTTCTTATTCGGCAACGGACGCAGCAACCCTTTGAGTTCTTTCTCGAGCGCTTTGCGTTCTTTTCGTTTGATGTTCTTGTCATCCACTTTTACGCTTCCGCCAACATACAAAAGCTCGCCATCGGCAAGGTATTTCGTATTGCTGCACGAAGCGTTGAACAGCAAAGCCAAAAGGGCATATATGATAACTTTCCGATGCATCTTATTTCTTGTTTTCTTTTTTTGACTCTTCCCTTTTTTCCTCCTGGGCACGGTGAAACAGTTCGCGGAATTTATTGTAATCCATCGTAATGATAAATCCGACCCCGGTTTCAATCACCTGGCCCTGTAATGCAACCTCGTATTGATTCTTGCGATAGGCGCGAACGCGGTATCTTCCGTCTTTCGACAATTGGTAATCGGCAGAAAGGTCGCCCGCAATATTATTCGTGTCCTGATTGGCCTGTTGCGAACCTTCCAACCCGAATGAGCTGCCGACGGTCACTTTCAGACGATCGTCCAGCAACGATTTTGAAACGCCCACATTGAGGTCGGTTCTGTTCTCACGCGAGCCCGTCGTATAATCCTCGGTAGATTCGAGATCGAAATTCAATTCGACACCGGTGATTAAATCGCTTGCCAGATTGTTGAGCTGCTGCGACAGCAATTTACTCGCGCTCTGTCTGGCCAGGGATTCCGCCGTAGCGCCGCCGGCTTCGCTCGCAAACGGATTCTCACCGATAAAGCGGTTCAGCAGGAGCAGGGCAAAAACCTGTTTATTAAGCTCGGATGGCTCTTGTCGCAATTGTGCAAGCTTGGCCTCGGTAGTATTGATCACCGTTGTAGAAACACTGTTGTTGCCTTTTGGAAGCACGATGTCGAAAGTGATTTCCGGTTTCAGCAGTTCGCCTTTCATGATCAGGTTGGTCTCGAATGGGATTTTCTGTTTGTAAGTATTTCTGACATCTGCGGAAACGCCTCCCAATTGGTCGTCAACCAAATCAATCGGCGGCGTATTGGATTTATAGACTGCGGTGATATTGATATCGGCCAACATCGGCTCGCCGGTCCATAATATATAGCTGCCTTCTTTAATGTCGAATTTCCTTTTGAGCAGGTTAAAGGTCATTTCATACGTACCTTCCTTAAATTCATATCGTCCTGTAAGCGTGGTTTTTCCCGACGGATCAATGCCGCCCGTGAGCCGCGCTTCGCCTTTGAGCTTGAGATAATCGCCGTTTCCTTTATCGATGATCAGGTTCAGTTCGGCATCTTTGTCGATCTCAATATTCACCGAAGCATCGATGCCTTTGAATTTCGTCTTGCTGATGGAATCATTTACGGCAAGTTTTTGAAGTTCCGGATGGTCCTGGTCGATAAATTCCACAACGCCTTCACGGTCTACGATCGAAGGATCGGATTGCGGCAATACGACAGTCAGCTTTGTGTCTTTATTGAGTTTGATGTTTCCGTCGATCACAGGCTTATTCATATCGCCTTTGATGCGCAAACGTGTGTCGAGATACAATTCGCCATAATACAGATCGTTGTCTTTCTCTGTCGAATTGATGGCACGGAAATTATCGGCGTTCACATTGAGGTTAAAGGCAAAATCCCGGTAATTCGGCGTATCGATCCTGCCAAGGATATTTAAGGTATTGTTGTTTTCATCCGAAAGTGAGAATTTTTCAAAGTAGATTCCCCTTTCGTTAAATTCGATCTTATCGTTCAATAATTTGAATGACGAACTGATTGGAACGACCGTAAAAGCGCCATCGTTAAATTTGAGTTCACCCAACACTTTCGGGTCTTTCACAGTTCCGGTAACCTTGAAATTCCCTGTTAAATAACCGCTGCTGTTCGTTATATTCCCAGCCGTAAATCCCTGAACGCTTTTGAGGTTCAGGTGCTTCATGTCGAGATTCAGGTTAAAACTGGAATTGTCGGCGCGATACGTTCCGTCAAGGTTCACCTGATTGTCGTTTCCGGTAATTTCCACGTTGGCGCGGTAGGTGTTTGCGATTTCATTGTCGACCTTAATCGCGATGTTTCCGACCGTATCGGTTTTGAAACTGAAATCGTCAATCTTGAGGTCGGCCGTAAAAACCGGGGATTGCTGCAGGTTCTTGAGCAGCGCATTCCCGTTGATTTTTCCGCCCATGACAAGCGAATCCTGTTGTACGATACTCGTAATCGTTTCAATCTTAAAATCCTTAAAGTCGACAGCCAGCGGTGCATCCGGCGCTTCCGACTGCGATTGGATTTTGATGGAGCTTCCATCTTTACCCAGTTCAAAAGCATTGGCATAAATACCGTTTCCAATGCGGATCAGGTTGTTCTGGTCGATCGTCCAATTTTCATAATTGAGTTTCAACGCTTCGGGAAGCAACCTGATTTCGGTGTTGCCATCAGCCGATTTTAACGTTCCGGAAATCAGGTAGCGTTCGGTATCTTTTAAATCCTTGAGCTGTAGCGTATAGGCAACGGTATTGTCTTTTACGTTCCCGTAAATATTGGTATATGGCAATTTGATGGAGGGATTCTCGATGTCATCCACAACGACGGTGTAAACCAACGCGCCGTCTTTCGTATTGAGGTTCACCACCGCATTTGAAATGGTATTCTCCCCATAAACCAATTTCGGCACCAACGCCAGCAATACGATTGAATCGTTAACCGAATTGTACCTTCCGGCAATGCTGATCGAATCGAGCGTTTTGATTTCAGGCACCAGTTTCATTAAAAGCGGACTGCCTTTCACTTTGGCATTAAAAACGAATTGCTGCGGATCGGTTTTTAGTTTTTTGACATTCGGATTGGCATCGTAATATTTCGCAATCGAGTTGGTGATTGCCGTGCCCACCTGCGTCAGTTTATAATGCCCGTTCATGTTTGCCTCGATAAATTGGGAACGCAGCGCAATCGAACGTTCTTCACCTTCCGCAGTGGCATTTACATTAATCGAATCCAATGCAAATTCACCATCCTTATTTCCGATCATAACATTGTGAAGGCTGATTTTTCCATTGAGGTAATCGGGATCGGCCGTCGGGACATCGGCATCGATCTGCCCGCGCAATTTCATCGGGCCAGCATGGAGGTTGAGTTTTTCAAGATCGGCAATATCGAGGTTGAGCTTGAGTTTGACCGCGGGATATTTGCCGCCAAAATTTCCGTTCGAAGCGAGATCGAATGTCAGGTTCGGGTCTTTCATCCGGGCATCGGCAACGAATTCGCCGTTCCTGATTTTTCCGTTCAGGACCAGGTCTCGATACGTGTATTTGTTGAATTCTGCTTTGTAGATTTTCCCTTTTACGGTCGCATTGGCGGTTTTCGGATTGAGGCCGGTGCCGTTGACTTTCGCCCTGAGCGTAATCCTGCCGACCGAGTCGTTCCTGATCAGTTTGCCGATATTGAAATTGTTCAGATCAACATCCGCCTGGTATTTCTCGGCATTTTTGCGGCGCTGGTCAAAATTGGCCTTGACCTTTGCATTTCCGTAACTGCTGGCCAGATTCAGGTT
>DATHGE010000072.1:0-3514 GCA_035317805.1 Flavobacterium sp.
CCGTAATTCTTAAAAACCTGGACTTTCGGCTTTTTCGGCAGCAGTTCGGAGACTTTCAAAGCGAGCTCGATTCCGCTTCCTACGGCAACGATATCAATATCTTTATTGGAATTTCTTTGCAGGATCAGGTCGCGTACAAACCCGCCGATGACATAACTGTCAACGCCAAGCTCGGCCGAAGCCTGCGAGATGACTTCAAAAATCTTATTATTTAATGCTTCTTTGTAGTTTGTCTTAGCCACTAATGCGTCTTTTTTTCATTGTTAATTGTCAATTATCAATTGTCAATTATTTGCGTATAATTTTCACCTGCGAATCGTTTGTCAGCTTAATAATCGTCGACGGTTTCCCCGCAATTTTATCGCGCTGCAAATTTACGACATAGTCGACGCCTTTTAAAATCTCCGGGCTGATTTCTTTGAAACTTTTTGGCGTCGGCTGGCCCGAAATATTTGCCGAAGTAGAAACCAGTGGCTTTTTCATGCGTTCCATCAGTTTAAAGCAAAACGGTTCTTTGACAATCCGGATAGCGAGCGATTTGTCGGGCGCAATCACATTCGGCGCCACATTTCTGGGGTTGTCCAGAATCAAAGTCGTCGGGTTTTCGGACAAATCCATAATCTGCCAGGCGACTTCCGGAATTTCCTTAAATACATTGTACATCATCTTTTCGCCGTTCATCAGCACAATCATGCTCTGCGTTTCGGCGCGTTGCTTGAGCTTATAAATTTTGGCGACCGCTTCGGGATTCGTGGCATCGCAGCCGATTCCCCAAACCGTATCGGTCGGATAAAGGATGATGCCGCCATTTTTGATGACTTCATACGCATTGTGGATTTCTTCCTGCATTCGGGCAATTTTTAAAGTATGCTGCAAAACTACGAATTATCAAATTATTGGAAAGATAAACTCGGTTCCAAATGGAATATCTTTATTTTTGCATAAAACATTTCAAATGGGATTCAGCATTTTCAGTAAGAGCAAGATCAAGATCGGCTTCCTCATTTCCTACGATTACCGCTACATTTACGACGCGCTGAAGCTGGTTTACGATTACGCCGACGAGATTATTTTGGCAATCGACGAAAATCGCAATACCTGGGCGGGCGGAAAATATGAGATCGAGGAAAGCTTTTTCGACAAGATTAAGAGCATGGATCCCAAAAATAAGATTGTTTTTTTTGAGGATGATTTCTACGTCCCGACGCTGACGCCGATGGAAAACGACACACGCGAGCGCAACATGCTTTCCAAAAAAATGGGCCCGGATTGCTGGAAACTGCAAATCGACGCTGATGAATATTTCCTCAATTTCCCAGCGGTTTATGAATTTTTGCAGAAACACCGCTATTTTCTTTCCAAACCCAAATACAATCCGGTGAACATCCGTGCCAACTGGATTACGCTGTTCAAGAAAACAGACACAGGTTTCATCTATATCGACAATGACGAGGATTTTTCGTTTGCGACGAATCTTGTCGGCGAGCATTTTTTCGCAAGAGACCTGGCTTCGAAAACCAACCGTGAAATTTATACCAACTTTCGCGTGCTGCACCAATCCTGGGCGCGTGAACCGGAAGAAATTTACAGAAAGATCAACAACTGGTCGCACAAGGACGATTTCGATGGCGGCGCATTCTATAAATTCTGGATGAGTGTGAATGAGACGAATTACGGACAATTCACCGATTTGCATCCGATTTACAAAGGCGCGTGGAAAAGCCTGAAATTCATCGCCTGCACCGATATCCATGATTTTATCCGAAAATTCAATGAAATTCATCCGCCATTGCAACCTACAAAATTGCCGACAAAATATTTTAAGAAATACGTCAAAAGCACGCTGAAATTCTGGCGGAAATAATTCAAAATATGAAAATATTACTCGATCCGCAGACCTACAACGAACAGAAATTCGGCGGCATTTCGCGCTACCATACCGAAGTGTTCCTCGAACAACAACAGATTCCCAGCGTTGAAATCGAATGCCCGATTGTTTTTTCTGAAAACTGGCATTTGAAAGAGCATGGTTTATTTCTGAATTTCAGGAATAAACTCGTCGATTCTAAATTGCTTCCGAAATTCCTGCGCAAGAAGCTCGTCAAAAAATTCAGGAAACAGAACATCAGGAATACCAAAGCGGCTTTAGCGAAACAGGATTTCGATGTGTTCGTGTCGACGTATTACGATCCGTATTTCCTTGAAAATCTTGGTGAAAAGCCTTTCGTGCTGACGCTTCACGACATGATCCATGATATTTTTCCGCAATATTTCACAAGGGATAAATATACGGTTGCGAGAAAAAAACTATTGCTGGAAAAAGCGACAAGGGTAATCTGTGTTTCTGAAAATACCAAAAAAGACATTCTGAAATTTTATCCGCATATCGACGCTTCCAAACTCGACGTCGTTTACCTGTCGCAAAGCATCGATACGAAATCGAAAGTGAACGTTCCGCTTCCTCAAAAGTACATTCTGTTCGTTGGAAACCGTACGATTTACAAGAATTTCATCTTTTTCATCAAAGCGGTCGCGCCGTTATTGAAAGTAGATTCTAATTTATACGTCGTCTGCGCGGGTGGAAACGGATTCGATAATGACGAAAAAGAACTCATACAAAACCTCGGAATCAAAGGGCAGGTTATCCAGAATAATTTTGAAGACAATGAATTGGCATCGTATTATTCGAACGCGAGATGTTTCGTGTTTCCGTCAGAATATGAAGGTTTCGGAATTCCGGTTTTGGAAGCGATGGCATGCGGATGCCCGGTTGTGCTCGCAAATCACAGTTCATTTCCCGAAGTTGCGGGTGATGCCGGCGTCTATTTCGAACTCAATAATCCTATGGATCTGAAATATAAAATTTCCGGATTACTTGAAGATGAAGTCCTGCGCCAGGGGTTTTCACATAAAAGCATCGAACGCGCGGCAAAGTTCAGTTGGCAGAAAACCGCCCAAGGCTGCCTTGAATCATACAGGAAAGCCATCGCGCAAAAAGCATAAGGCTTCTCAAAATCAGCTTTAACGGCAACGAAATTTTAACTATTTTTGCAGGCGATTGGCAGTTATCCCAATTCATCCAAAACGACAAACAAAACACGAAACGATATGAAAGTAGCTTTAGTAACAGGAATCACAGGACAGGACGGCGCTTATTTGGCAGAATTGCTTTTGTCGAAAGGCTATATGGTTCACGGAATCAAAAGAAGAAGTTCGCTGTTCAATACGCAGCGCATCGACCACATTTACGAAGATCCGCACGTGCCGCACCCGCATTTCAAACTGCATTACGGCGATTTGAGCGATTCGACCAACCTGATCCGCATCATCCAGGAAACACAGCCCGACGAAATTTACAACCTCGGCGCGATGAGCCACGTAAAAGTGAGTTTCGACGTTCCGGAATATACCGCCAATGCTGACGGAATCGGGACTTTAAGAATCCTTGATGCCGTAAGATTATTGGGATTGACCAAGAAAACAAAAATCTACCAGGCATCAACTTCCGAACTTT